>JAIXZB010000061.1 GCA_027489915.1 Rickettsiales bacterium
GGCAAACAGCAGTTTGATATGGTGGTCAGAACGAGTAAGCCATTACCCAATGATGTGGAAATTGGCATACGAGATATTTTTACATCTGCCACAGAAATCACAGGCTTTAAGGGAATGATTCTATTTCAGACATCCAGAGAACAGTTTGTAATTATTGCCCCTGCAAACGTGCCAAAGAATGAAGCGGGTATAATCGCTTAAATTTAACTGTACTTCCGCACGCCCAACGCTATGTCTTTCATATGCAAGTTCTTCAAACCGCATCGCAGCCATCACAAACCGCAAGCCTAGAACTGCTGCAAAGCATAACCCGCGAAGATATGAAGCGGGTAAACAAGGTAATGGTAGAATCATTGGATGGTGATGTACCACTTATCAGTGAGTTATCATCACATATTATTGCCGCTGGCGGCAAAAGACTGCGCCCCGCATTGGTTATAGCCTCAGCCCAACTGTTTGGTGCAGCCCATAACAGGCACATAGAACTCGCAGCCTGTGTTGAATTTATTCATACCGCAACGCTGCTACATGACGACGTAGTAGATGAAAGTGCTTTGCGTCGCGGAGAAGCTACTGCCAATGCTCTCTTTGGCAACAAAGCCAGCGTTCTGGTTGGCGACTTTATTTTATCACGAGCGTTTCAACTTATGGTAAAAGATGGATCGCTTGAAGTATTACGTATTTTATCAGACGCTGCAGCCATTATTTCCAGAGGGGAAGTGCGGCAATTAATGGTGGCAAATAACCCGCAGGCAAGCGAGACAGATTATTTCGAAGTCATTGGCGCTAAAACTGCCGCTCTTTTTGCTGCGGCTTGTGAAATTGGCCCCGTAGTATGCAATCAATTAACGTATCAGAACAATCTGCGTGATTATGGCTATAGCCTTGGGGTTGCATTCCAATTAATTGACGACGCACTAGATTACTCTGCGTCACAGGAAAAACTTGGAAAAACCGTGGGAGATGATTTTCGTGAAGGCAAGATTACATTACCCATTATATTAGCCTATGCGAATGCTAGCGATAAAGAACGCAAATTCTGGGATCGCACATTAGAGGAAAGTGTTATTAACGAAGGAGATTTTGAACAAGCGCTTGAAATCTTGAAACGCCATGGCACCATTGAAGCAACGATAGATCGTGCTAAGACCTATGGCAGTCAAGCACTACAAAGCATCACAGACGCTCCATCGGGCGAAGCCAAAGATGCACTTGTTGAAACAGTTAAGTTCTGCATTAACCGCGAATATTAAGCTACTTCAACAACCCTTTTTCAACAAAATAACGCTTTGCTCCTTCATGCAGAGGAGCAGAAAGTCCTGCTGACACCATGCGTTCTTTATCTAGTGTTGCAAAAACGAAATGTAACGTTTTAAAACTGTCGAAATTATCAAATACAGCCTTTGTAAGCTGGTATACAGTCTCATCGTCCACATCAGAGGTTGTAACGAGCGTAGCTTTTATGCCGAACGTACGAATCTCTTCACCATTGCCGCGATACATGCCACCCGGAATGCTCGTCATAGCATAGTAAGGGCGATTTTTAATGAGTGCATCCACCTCTGGACCATCAACGGGAATAATACGAGCGTTGCACATGGACGTAACTTCTTGAATAAGTCCGTTAGGATGTCCTGCAGCAAATACCATTGCATCAATCCTATTATCGCACAATGCGCGTGCCTGCTCGGCAGGGTTTAGCTCTGACACCGATTCAAAAGATGATCGCCCCCACCCCTTAATATTCATTAGCTCATCCATGATAGCACGCATGCCAGATCCTGGATTACCGATATTTACGCGGTGCCCTTTCAAATCATCGAATGATTTGATTTTGGAATCGCGGCGCGCAACAACAGTGAACATCTCACTATGCAACGAAAAAACTGAACGCAGCTTAGAAAAGGCTGGCCCATGGGCAAATACCCCTTGCCCCTTGAACGCATTATATTGCCAATCTGATTGCACAATGCCAAAATCTAACTCTCCGTCACGAAGAGCATTGAGATTATAAATAGATCCGCCTGTTGACTCAACAAAACAACGAATCCCATGTTCTTTCCGGTTACGATTCAGCAAGCGGCATATTGCACCACCTGCAGGATAATACACGCCAGTAACAGCTCCTGTGCCAATAGTTACGGGCCGGGCAGCTGCCTGTGAAGGAGTTGATAGAAAAGCAGCAGCCAAGGCGAAGGAGGCTGCACAGACACTTAAACAAAAAAAGCGCGATATTGAAAACATACGTTCTCTCTATGAGTTAAAATTAGCGCTGGCAGGAAGACGACGATTCATTACTTCCATCCAATAACGCTCTAGCGCATGCATGGTTTTGTTGGTAGCGGATAAATCAGCTAAACCTGGTTGAAGTTTGTCTATATCAACTACATTTTGCTCAAATAAAGCATCAATTTTTCCAATAAGAGCTTTAGCTTTATCTGATAGCTTCACATGGGTCGCACGCTTATCATGTGGCGTTTTTTCTTGCACCAAATAACCAGTTTGTACCAAGCTTTTAACATTATAGGAAACATTGGATCCTAGATAGTAACCACGATTTGTTAACTCTCCCACAGTTAGAGTTGCATCTCCAATGTTGTAAAGAATGAGCGCTTGTATGTTATTTACATCAGCTATCTGTAGGCGCTCTAACTCAGATTTTACTACATCGAGTAAGCGACGATGAAGGCGTTCTATGAGCAATATGGTTTCTATGTAAATCTGTTTCACGGCATTTTCCTTAATCATGAATGTGGTGTAGTGCTGACATATTTTGTGGGGTTAATCAAGTGTACCAGGATCGGAAATAAGATTAACTGTGATGGAAGTGCCTTCAGGGCCACTATCGATGTGTAATGAACCATTGTGAATTTCAACCAATTTTTTAACAAGTGGCAACCCAAGCCCTTTGCCAGCAGTGTGGTTTTTGAAGCCTTTTTCCATTGGCGAGAAGTAAACAAATACTTCACGTACTTTTTCATTCGAAATTCCAATACCCGTATCCTGAAAAATAATGCGAAAGAAATGAACATTATTATTAGCGGCTTCAGCCGACACATGAATGGTAAGGCTACCGCCTTCTTTATTGTATTTGATGGCGTTAGAAATAAGGTGTTGCACTATCTGCATGAGGCGCACCCTATCTGCAATAATGCTTGGCAATTTCTGAGGTGCATCAATATTAATGGAAACCGACTTTTCCTGAGCATTTGCAAGCTCTAACTGAA
>JAIXZB010000217.1 GCA_027489915.1 Rickettsiales bacterium
GGCAAGCCCGCACCAATCGCTGCTGCCATCGGCTCCTCAATCAGCCACACATCGCGCGCACCTGCATTTTCCGCCGATTCCTGAATCGCACGACGCTCCACAGGGGTCGAACCACTCGGCACACAAATAATAATCAGCGGCCCCGTAAACGAACGGCGGTTGTGCACGCGCTGAATGAAGTATTTTATCATCTCCTCCGCCACGCGGAAATCGGCAATCACCCCGTCTTTCAGTGGCCGAATCGCCTCAATCTTCTCAGGCGTTCTGCCCAGCATCAGCTTGGCCTCGTTGCCAAACGCGTAGGGCACCATAATTCCGCGCTCCTGCCGCATCGCCACCACCGAT
This sequence comes from Rickettsiales bacterium, assembly GCA_027489915.1. GTDB lineage: Bacteria > Pseudomonadota > Alphaproteobacteria > Rickettsiales > UBA3002 > JAIXZB01. The sequence goes on from JAIXZB010000217.1 coordinate 346, forward strand.
GGCTCGTTTAGCACAATCCCGCGCCCCTTCACATACACCAGCGTATTCGCCGTACCGAGGTCAATCGCCATGTCTTCCGACACCAGCCCCAGTAACCGTCCCAATCCAAACATTCTTTTGTCCTTTAATCCGAGCGTTACTGCCAGCGCAGCATCTAATGAATCTTTTACGCCACCACCTTACCCCGAAGCCATAAGCTGGCAAGGGTTTTCCTACGTCATCCACACGCAATTCTTAACCAAATCATCACAATCTCGGCCGCAAGATTCATTTAAAGCTTCATCAACAGAAAAATAATGCAAAAAAATAACAAGCGATGTTGTGTATATGCGCCGTACATTGGAGCAGAAAGTTCGGTCTACAGAGCGTGAGCTGCTGAAAGCGCAGATTCGTGGAATCTATTCTACCGACAAACCCGACCCTAAAAACGAACCCTTGTTTGGCGTGTTCGGCATGCATGGAATAAAGGTGAGCGATCTAGTCAAAAATCGCAATCTAAGTGTAAACTTAGATCACAGATGTGCAGAAGATTTAATGCATAAGGCGTCCATTTATACCATGTATAGCCTGCTGCAATTCTCGTCAGAAGATCTCAAAACCCTAAGTATCCGCGAATATGATAGCATAGCCCCCTGCCTCAAATCCCTCACACACGATTACGCACGTTCTCAAGATGTTAGAGCCGACCTAAGACTAGGTATGACGCATGAGGAAATAGAACGTTTCTGCCGAAACACTCCTGCCACATTCCAAAGAAAACTGCCTGATTTTCGTACAAAAGCCGAAAGCGTTGATGCACAGGGCGAACGTGTCGATATCCGTAGCGATATGCTAGACATCCCTCGCGGATACACCGCATTTAAATTCAGCGTTCCTGGTTTTCAGCAGCGCTTCCTCAGAAGATGCCATCAGGCCATAAAACGGCTGGAAGAACAAGGCATTGATCCAATGACCCTTCTCCCACCTGACTATGCTCGAACCTACTTTGAGCCAGACATTAAACCAATCAGCCACTATGATAAAGCCAGCGGCGATAAAATATATCCAGTGATTATGAACTACTCAGCGCTGCATATTCTCAAAGCCATCGCTGCACAGCACCCGAATATAATCACCAACATCGCAAATGATAAAGAAATTCAAAGCCTTGAACGAAGAGAGTTAGCACAAAGCTCTGGCTCTCATCCAGAGACCATTGTTCGTGAAGTAAAGCATAACAAAATGCTCGCTCGTAACCGTCAAAGAGATGCCTTCAAAGCAGCACAAGTTGAAGCAAAGTGGGGTCATACACCCTCCCATCATGGCTCCAAACGATAGATAACCAAGGCAACTCTTAATCATTTTGTCATACATACCATGCCAAAATCATGGTTTAATGTGATAATGAGTGACCAATTACACAGTAACGCAGGTAAAGCGCGCGAAACCGATTCGCGTTCCCGCACTATTGACTTCATCATTGGTGGTTCATTCATTTCTGCTGGCATTGCAGGCATAACCAGCGCCTATAACAATATCCGCCATAATTTTCTTCAAGCCTTTGTGTATGGCTATGACAATAAGCCCGATAATTGGTTCTCAACACACCTCAAAGAATCCAAAGATACACGACAGGTATTTGACGAAGCGTTCGCTAAAGGGACCATCAAAGAAGCTGAGTTTTATACAAAGCAAAAAGCATGGGTTAAAGACAACTCCAAGCTTCTGAACCAGCTCATCGATGAAAAATTTGAAGTAAAAGGTTCAAACGCGATTACAAAATTCGTAAATCGCGGTATCACTATGGCTAAATATGCAGGTAAAACGACGCGCAACAGCGCACTAATGGGCATTGCAAGCTCATCTGCCGTGGCAATTGGCGCAGTAGCCGTGCTCAAACACTCCAAAACCAATTCCGATAATATGAACGCCCTTATCGAGAAAATCGAATCGAAAGAGCAAGGCACCGAACGCACATAACCGTTCATTTAGCTCCAATAACACACGAAAATCACGTGGAAATAGCGCTATTTATTCACCAAACTGTCACATTATACGCTACCACTTCTGCTACAATAAAACTTCGTTCTGATAAGAATAACCTCGCGAATAGAAACGGCGCATAACGGCATTATGGAAGCAGATACTACAGAAAAAGAAACCCCAGCGCAGACGGATACCCCTCTTGCTACAGAGCAATCGAGTGCAGCATCACGCGCTGCCACATCACCTGTCAAACGCGCCGATACCAAAGACTATATTAAAGATGGATTCAGCGCCAAAACCAAAGGTGAAAGCCTATTCAACAAGCTTGTCTACGGCGGTGTGGGGTTCGGCATCGTCACGGGTGTTTCTATTTTCGCCACATGGCTGCTGCGCGACTCTAAAACCGTATCCAAGCAATACAGTAAACTGGTCGAGGGCGTACAGAATTGGTGGGTAAAAGGGCGCAATCTCTCGCCTGAAGAAATCAAAAAAACCCATAACGCCATCGATTCCGCCATGACCATCGGTGCGCTTTTCACAGGCGGCACATTTGCTACCGTGTTACCCATCAAAGCGCTGGAAGATAATAAAGCCAGCATCGTGCGCGACCTCGATACCCGCATCTACGGTGCCGAAAAAGTAGCATCCGACCTAGAGATTCAAGCGGCACACAAAGAGCTTGATATCGCACCTAAACAAACATGGAAATCCGTATTCTGGTCACGCGTGGTGGCCTTCATAGGCACCTTCACTGTATGGGGAATCATCGGCGAAAATTCGCGCCCACTGGCCGATAAACTCGGTGGCTCCATCGATAGCCTTTCCGTAAAAGCAGGCCGCAACATTGATGGCTGGATGCATAAAAAAGATAGCCCCGCCCGCAACAATATCGAATACATGAAGCAGGCATCACCTAAAGACATGCGACGCAAACCAAACCCCGCAGAAGGTATCAACAGCGCCGATGCCCTCTCCACCCGCATCTGGACCTACGTCACACAAGATGGGCTCTATACCGCCCTTACCAGCGCACTACTTTTCGTATCCACCCGCGTACTCGGCCCCTTCTTCGATAAACCGCATGTAGAAGAATCAGCCGAATCACCGCCTGCAATAACTCATCCAACTGCACCAGAAGCAACACCTGCTCCACGCACTCCAAGCAACGAAAAAACCACGCCTACTGCAAAAGTAGAAAACGTTAAACTCGATGCTCGGTTAGAACGCGAATCTGCGCAAGCACTCGGCGCTTAAGCCGCGCTATCTTTTTTGTTTGGCTCATCCTGATCCGTCAAATTCAGCTTCACCGCAAAACGCTCCAGCCTATTCACCGCATCAATATACGCCTTCGCCGATGCCACCAGCGTATCCACATCCGCGCCATTACCCGAAACCGTGCGTCCATCAAGCTCCAGCCGCACCGTCACTTCGGCCTGCGCATCGGTGCCCGCCGTCACCCCATGCACCTGATACAATTTCAGCTCCGCCTCCTGCGCCATCGGAATCAGTGCTTTAATGGCCTTGAACATCGCATCCACTGGCCCGTTGCCCTGCATCTTGATTTCACGCGCCACACCATCGGTCGCTACACTCATCCATGCCGTTTGTGGTCCATCCGTGCCGCACTCAATTTTCAGCGAACTGAATCCATAACGCTGCTGCGCATCATCGCCGTCCAGCAGCGATAAAATATCCTCATCAAAAATCTCTTTCTTCTTATCAGCAAGCGTCTTGAAGCGGTTAAACGCATCCTCCAGCGCATTATCACCAAGGCTTAAACCCAGCTCCTTAAGCTTATCCTTAAATGCATGACGTCCCGAATGCTTGCCCATCACCAGATTCGATTTGGTAAGACCAACCGATTCTGGCGTCATAATCTCGTACGTGCCACGGTTTTTCAACATCCCGTCCTGATGAATGCCCGATTCATGGGCAAACGCATTCGCCCCCACAATCGCCTTGTTCACCTGCACCTGCTGGCCAGTAATCGATTGCACCAGCTTACTCGCGCGCATGATAAATTCGCTCTTTACATCGCAATGCACATTGCACACATCGCCGCGCGTTTTCAAAATCATCACAATTTCTTCAAGCGCCGTATTCCCCGCACGCTCGCCGATGCCGTTAATGGTGCATTCAATCTGCCCCGCCCCTGCGCGAATCGCCGCGAGCGAATTGGCAGTGGCCAGCCCCAAATCATTCTGCCCATGAAAACTAAATACCGCCTTGTCAGCATTCGGCACACGATGCATCACATTCGTGAACATCCGCTCAATGTCGTAAGGCGTTGCATACCCCACCGTATCGGGAAGGTTGATAGTAGTCGCCCCCGCCGCAATGGCCGCTTCCACCGCGCGGCATAAAAAATCCTCATCCGATCGGGTCGCATCCATCGCACTCCATTCCACATCATCGGTAAAGCGCCGCGCCAGCTTCACCGTGTCGGAAATAATCTCCAGCACCTGCGGCTTGGTCAGCTTAAACTGATGCTCCAGATGAATATCGCTGGTCGAAATAAACGTATGAATCCGTGAACGTTTCGCAGGCTTAAGCGCCTCCCCCGCCCGCTCAATATCCGCATGTTTCGCGCGTGCAAGCGAACATATCACCGCATGTTTTGCCTGCTCAGCAATCGCCTTAACGGCCGCAAAATCACCCTCCGATGCCATGGCAAATCCTGCCTCAATCACATCCACTCCCATCGCATCCAGCACATCGGCAACAAGGAGCTTTTCCTCACGCGTCATGCTCATACCTGGCGATTGCTCGCCGTCGCGCAGCGTGGTGTCAAAAATCGTGATACGTTTGGTCGTCATAGCCCGTCTCGCTTAGTAAATGAGCCACAGGCTTAGCCTAGTTTACGCCCCCATGCAAGATGCAGTGCTAGCGGGTAATCTCCGCACGCTTCACTTCATACTGCGCAACCAGCGCATCAAGCGTTTTGTGGCGCTCCTCAGCATTATCAGTACGGTCGCGGTCAGTAGGGTTTTTATAGAACGCTTTGGCAAGCGTTGCATCTGCGCCTGCCAGCACAAAAGCGTCTCTCACGCGCTTACCCGCCTCAGGGTCAGAGATATCATCATTCAAATCGGAACTGTGCCCAATCACAGGTATTGCATGATTATACGTCGAAGATATCGATTTTGCAGCGCGCACCACATCATTTCCTTTGCAAATACCCAACTGGTAGTCCGAAAGCACTGCATCAATCGGCACATCTGATGGAGGGCTGCAATGCGCATGCAATATATTACGCACATCGCGCATACTCGCAGCTACGTATGTATATTTAGAAGCTATCTCTTGCGGCAGCTTAGCACCACCCTCTAAATCAGGGTCATATGCCAATGCTGTAATCACACGCCAACCGCGTTTCTCTGCTTCTTGCTTGTATGTATCAAGGCGGGGAATATCATCCTCAAAAATAAGCAGCGTGGGTTGCTTATCAGGCTTGCTCCCACGCAGCCTTGCTTCCCATGTTTTGTCTGCATCACCAGCCATAGCACCATCCTTATTTTTCAATAAAGATAGTCACCCGCCATGACAAACGCATGACAACCAGATGACAGTTACATGACTATATCAAAAACCTTAGTTTTTAGCCTTGTCCACCAGCTTGTTCTTTGCAATCCAAGGCATCATCTCGCGCATTTTCGCACCCGTTGCTTCAATCGGATGCTTTGCGCTTTCCTCGCGCCATTTCTCCAAATTATGCGCACCTTGTGTCGCACGATCGCCCATGAAATCCTTGGTGAATTTGCCACTCTGAATATCCGCCAGAATGCGCTTCATTTCCTTTTTGGTTTCCTCGGTAATCACGCGCGGGCCACTCACATAATCACCGTATTCCGCGGTGTTCGAAATCGAATAGCGCATGTTCGCAATGCCGCCTTCGTAAATCAAATCCACAATCAATTTCATCTCATGCAGGCACTCAAAATACGCCATCTCAGGTGGGTATCCCGCCTCAACCAGCGTCTCAAACCCAGCCTGAATCAGCGCACTCACACCGCCGCACAGCACCGCCTGCTCACCAAACAAATCGGTCTCACACTCATCCTTAAAATTCGTCTCGATGATGCCCGAACGTCCACCACCCACACCCGATGCATACGAAAGCGCCAAATCTTTCGCCTTGCCCGACACATCCTGATGAATCGCGATCAGGCACGGCACGCCGCCACCCTTCTGATATTCACCGCGCACCGTGTGGCCGGGGCCTTTGGGCGCAATCATCACCACATCCACATCCGCGCGTGGCTTAATCAGCCCAAAATGGATATTCAAACCATGTGCAAACGCAAGCGTTGCACCAGGCTTCATCGCATCCGCAATCTCGTTTGCATATAAATCCGCCTGCAATTCATCGGGCACCAGAATCATAATCACATCCGCCCAAGCAGCCGCTTCTTTTGGGCTCACCACCTCAAACCCAGCCGCCTTCGCTTTCTCCGCAGTTTTCGATCCATCGCGCAATGCAATTTTCACGTCTTTCGCGCCCGAATCCTTCAGGTTCAGCGCATGCGCATGCCCTTGGCTGCCATACCCCACCACCACAATTTTTTTGCCCTGAATCAGGCTCAAATTGCAATCCTTATCATAATACACATTCATATTGCTGGTAGCAGGCATTTTCAAAGCAGCACTCGACATAATTTCCTCGCTCGTTATGTGTTCAAGCGAGCGTTCTAGCGGGTTTTGCCAGAAAGGGAAGCATTTTTCTGCGGTTTTAGTACGCAGCAGTGCTGTAAGGATTCGCAATCATCGCTGCAAAGGCTGCCTTGCGGCGCGCCACCAGCTTCGCATGCACACGGTCAAACACAAACCGCAAGCCAATGCAGGCCAGCCCCTGCACCCAGAATGTTTTAGCAAGCGCTGCCGCAGCTAACCCCAGCCACAGCATAAAGGTAAGCATCGCCTCAATCAGCATCAATTCTTTCGGGCTGCACACAATCTGCATTACCTTGTTTGGCACGGGGTTCGCCACACAGCCTGCAAAACGCTTCTGCTTCAAAGCAGCCCGCGCCACCACAAAATTATCACGCGTATCCTTAAACGCCCACTGCACTCCAACATCCCGCGCATGGGGCATCACGTCGCGCACCACAATATGCACCGCGCCCATACCCAGCGCAATCACACAAATGAACAGGTAAAGCCCCGCCCCCCTGCGCACCCCAATCACCAACAAGCGCAACAGCGCCACCACGGAATTCATACCCTCTCCCCATCCAGCATCTCACGTGCTGGTAGGTTCAGTCTTACGCCGTAAAGATTAACAAAAGCAAAAGACGCTTATCAAAAGCGACCACGACGACGAATTTAATATAAATCTGTCAGAACCTTGCCACAGTTATTCACAACATAAGCCTGCCTGTCACCCCGCACCTGTTGCGGGGTCTGGGGGCGCAACATCAGTAATAAATATGCTAATGCACAGGTGCCGCAATACACGGAATATAACAGCCCCTAAAACCCTCACTATTCACTATTCACTTTTTATGTTAATTTTTTCCTACATGCAGCGCAGTCCTTCATACCAACGCTCAGAACAAGCTTTCAGCTTAGTTGAACTAAGCATTGTCCTTGTCATATTGGGCCTACTAACAGGCGGCATACTTGCAGGCCAATCCCTTATCCGCGCCGCTGAATTGCGCGCAGTAACAACAGAATATCAACGCAATTTAACCGCCATACAAACCTTCCGCGATAAATACTTCGCAATTCCTGGTGATATGAGAAACGCCCAAAGTTTTTGGGGCAGCGCGGCAAGCTGCCCAGGCACTGCAAGCACAACTGCAGCTACTGGGGTTCCCACTTGTAACGGCGACGGTAATGGTCAAGTAGGCCTTAACCCGACTGCAACCAGCAATGAAAAATTCCGCTTTTGGCAACATTTGGCGAATGCTGGATTAATTGAAGGTAGCTTTAACGGTGTAGGGGGAACCGACGACAATGCATCAAATTCCTTAAATTCGAGATATAATAGAATCAAGACTTACTAAGCTGGAGGAACGTATACTCTAATCTGAAAGGAAATAAGAATAGA
>JAIXZB010000078.1 GCA_027489915.1 Rickettsiales bacterium
AGCCTTACGCCGCCAATGCGTTTTTGCAAAAAACGTTATCTGGCAGCTTTGTGGTACGTAATAAATACCTCAAGCAATTGCTCGCTGAAAAAGGCATGGATACGGATGAAATCTGGTCGAACATCACCACCAATGAAGGCTCAGTTCAGAATCTTGATTTCTTGGATGAGAACGAAAAGCTTGTGTTCAAAACCGCCTATGAAATGGATCAGCGCTGGGTGATTGAACATGCTGCAGACCGCACTCCGTTTGTGTGCCAAGCGCAATCGGTGAATGTGTTCTTGCCTGCGAACATCCACAAGCGCGACTTACATACAATTCACTATATGGCGTGGAAAAAAGGTGTAAAATCGCTTTATTATTGTCGTTCTGCCTCGTTACAACGTGCAGACAAAGTGAGTAACAAAATTCCGGAAATTCAGATGGAATTGAGCCTGAAAGGCAAGCAGACCTCGACCTACGAGGAATGTCTGGCCTGCCAATAAATTAGGAGAGAATAATGAGCTTACTCGATTCAAAACCCATCTACAAACCCTTCGCCTATCCATGGGCATACGATGCGTGGCTGATGCAGCAGCGCATTCACTGGCTGCCAGAAGAAGTACCACTCGCCGATGACGTACGTGACTGGAAAAAGAACCTGAGCCCAACAGAAAAAAACCTGCTGACGCAGATTTTCCGCTTCTTTACGCAGGCGGATATCGAGGTGAATAATTGCTATATGAAGCATTATTCTCAGGTGTTCAAACCCACCGAAGTGCTGATGATGCTCTCGTCATTTTCCAACATGGAAACCGTGCATATCGCCGCATACAGCCATTTACTCGATACCATCGGGATGCCAGAAACCGAATATTTGGCCTTCATGAAATACAAGGAAATGAAGGATAAGTACGATTACATGCAGCAATTCGGCATGGAAACAAAAGAAGATATTGCCACCACCATGGCGGTGTTTGGCGCCTTCACCGAAGGGCTGCAATTGTTTGCAAGCTTTGCAATTCTGCTCAACTTCCCACGCTGGGGCAAAATGAAGGGCATGGGGCAAGTGGTGACATGGAGCGTGCGTGATGAAACACTGCACACCAATTCCATCATCCGCCTGTTCAAAACTTTCTGCGAAGAAAATCCAGAAGTGTGGACGGATGAACTGCGCAGCCGCTTATACGTGGCGTGCAATACGATTGTGACGCATGAAGATGCATTCATTGACTTGGCCTTCGGCCTTGGCGAAGTGCAGGGCCTAACGCCAAACGAGGTGAAAGCCTATATCCGCTACATCGCCGACAGGCGTTTGGGTCAGCTTGGCCTGCAGCCGATGTATCAGATCGAGAAAAACCCACTCCCATGGCTCGATGATATGTTGAACGGCGTAGAGCATGCGAATTTCTTCGAGAACCGCGTAACCGAGTACACCAAAGCCGCAACCCAAGGAAACTGGGATGAGGCGTTTGAGATGTTTGAGAGTGCGGCGTAACGCCACGTAAGAAAAAGGGCAGCAGAAGCTGCCCTTTTTTATGTGATTCAATAATCTTTAACGACTTAAGCTATTAAGTGTAGCTTGTGCTGCTTCTGGAGAAACATAACGTGTTTGCTCCATATCCTTTGTAACAGGACTGATGGTTGGCGTGGCCTTGGGATTAAATTCTATCATATCCCCCGGGTTTAGGTAGCGGCGTGCCCCGTTATCTTCGGGGAAGGGAGAGGTAAACCATGTGGGCTTAGTCATGGTAATAGTTTTTACCAGCTCTGGGTTACGCTCAACTGTTACAATAGTTGCATCGGTTTTAACTGATGGAAGCGCGTTGATGGTGTAGCTTTTGCTGGCTACTGCCTGAGGTAACGCCCAATCAATATCGCCAAGTGGATTATCATCGCGCACACTGCTTGGTTTGAGGATGGCAACTTCACCGCCCTTGCATTCCACTTCAACACCGTCGCGTTTTACAAATACTTCACCTGCTTGCGCCCAACGCGCCTGTGCTTGGCCACCGCGCCAGCGTTCCTGCGCTTGTACAAAATCATTACCGGCAAATTGACGCTCTTGATAAGGCGCGTATTCAATAATAGTGATATCGCTATTACGAGTAATCTCCCGACCAAGAGAGGTATAAAGTGCAATCATGCCATTGATACATTCTTCTACAGTATCTGCACCGTTATTCTTGGCTTCATCAGGGGTGAGATCATTTAGTTTTTTATGCACGACTGAGCGGACATAAACGGGTACTTCTTTTTTGCTTTCTGTGCCTGAGAAAGTAAGCGTGCCGAGAGAAATATCACGTTTTCCAAGACGAATGGTATTACTATTTCCGGCTCCATTCGATAGGTTTTCGAGTAAATTATCGGCTAAATCCATTTTTTGTGACATCATGTTCTCCTTTGTAATGAGAATTGACAAACTAATTTTAACGAGTGAAGCATTAAGAGGAAAACATGACAGTAGTGCGACAATAGATATGATGATTATGCAAGGCACCTATGACGCGAAGTGGAGATGAAATAATCCTTGAAGCAGGTGCGCATGCGTTTGGCGATGCGAATCACCCAACCACGGCGTTAATGCTCGCAGCACTCGAGGGATTGGCCGAGCAGTGGCAGCCTGAGAATCTGTGCGATATGGGCTGTGGTTCGGGCATTTTGGCGCTGCGGGCACAGCAATTATGGCCCGATCTGCGGATTGTGGCGGCAGATATGGAAAAAAGCGCGGTAGAGACGACAGCGCGTAATGCTGAGGTAAATGGCGTGATTTTGAAGCTTGTGCATTCGGATGGGTTTAACCACCCAGATATTCGGGCGCAGGGGCCATATGATGTAATCCTTATGAATATCCTCGCCGAGCCGATTTTACGCCTGCTGCCAGATGCGAACGCGCTGTTGGCCGAGGGTGGGGTGCTAATGCTCTCAGGCATGCTGGTATGGCAACAGGAGCCGATTATCGTTGCGGCAGGTGAGCTTGGGTTGGAGCTTGGCCACCGCTTCCAGCAAGGCGACTGGGTGGCGCATTTCTGGCAAAAATAGGATTATTCATGGAATTGTCACACATCATCGGGTGCATTTGCAGTAACTTAATGAGTGAAAAACCATAAAAAGGATGTTCGGTGGCCACACCACTAGCACAACAACCGCAAGCAATGCCAGCGCCCGCGGCCATCAGCGAGGATACGCAGCGCTTTATTACGGCTAACCGCATCCATATCCAGCATGGATCGATGTTTTTGGATCCGTACTTGGCTGTGCATCCACGTGAGCTGAAGCCTGAGAACGAGACAGCGCTGAAAGAAAAGCTGAAGCTGACTTACAGCCTCAATAACCCATCGTTTTATGAATCGTATGAACGGCTTCCAGTGGCGCTGAATCTGGCATCGCTGCTGCCAGTGTCGCTGGAATCGAAGCGCACGGAGCTGCTCAAGACCATTGAGCGTTTCAATAATGAAGTAAAAACGGGCAAAGACAGTGATTTACACGCAAGTGCGGCAGATAGAGCCAAGCCTTTTACAGCCATTGCGCGGGAATTTGGTAAATCGCACGAGACAGATGCAGTAGGGCTTGAGACGCTTAAAAGCGGCCTGACCATGTATTTGTTGTTGCGCGAAGCGCTGACACGTAAAGGCTTTCTCGGCCGCATGACTGACTATGTGCGCCATGATGCCACCGCAGATCAGATTCTGACCAGCCTGCAGGATAAAATTGGTATTCCCTCTGAAGTGATTATCGAAGCGGCGCGCACGGGCGGTATTGGTGGTGTGGCGCAATCGCTTGGGCTGGACGATGCCTATGTGCGCGAAGTGAGCGAGCTGGTAGAACGCGCAAGTGCGAAAGAATTCTCGTATAACATGGTCGAGCATTGGCATGTGGGCAGACAACTGCTGGCAGGGCGCAGTGCTAGCATCGATGATAAAATTGCTGTCGGCACTGAGCGCCGCTTGATGGACACCATGCAGCAGCTGAAAGCCAAGGCCAAAGGCCAGACCGATGTGCCTGCAGCGATTACGGAGAAAGAGCAATGGGTCGCTGATGGCTTGAAATTATTGCCGCCGATTCAGCGCCAGTTACTGTGGGATTTGGGCTACGAGATTGGCTATACCGATGATGTAACGGCCGATAAAATTGCGTTTTATCCGCGTATTTACGGGCTGCACCGTCAGGTAAAAGATGAAATGAGCGACACGCGCGGCACTTACCGCATTTATTTTGCAGGCAAGGGCAACACCGAAGATTCGCGTCGCACGCTGGTGCATGAAGTGACGCATAATTTATGGCCGAATTTATTTACGCCGCAAGCGATTGAAGAGATTGATGTACTCGCCAACCGCGACCGCATGCGCTTGAAATCGATGACCACGGTGCTGGAAAAACAGTTCGATACCTTTAAGGAATTCGTGGATGCGTATCACAAAGGTGACCATTCGCAGCGTGCAGCAGTGCTAGAAAAAGCAAATGCATTTTTTGGCTCGACACTTGGTAATGTGAGTGCGGTGATTGCGGAAAATAAAGATGCCTACGAAGTGCTGCACATGGTGCAGCAAGCCAATGACCGCCTGCATGTGGATGGTAAATTCTTCAAGCAAAGCGGCTATCATGGTCCGCAGGAGCGCTTTCGCGAAGTGATTTCGCGCTATGCCGAACTGCGTTTTGTGCGCCTGCGTGAACAGCCCGCGCTGATGGAATTCATGACGCCTGGTTTGGGCAAAATTTACGATAACCACTACCTGCCGCATCTGGAACGCTTGCATACGATGCTGAATGAGAAGCAACACAGCGTGGATGCAGCACCAACGGCAGTCACCGCATCGGCGAATGATAATACGGCAGCGAGAGA
>JAIXZB010000023.1 GCA_027489915.1 Rickettsiales bacterium
CTGCCTCCTGCATCGGGATGTGCGTGTTTTATGGCACGTCTGTGGGCGGCTTTGATTTCATCCGCGCTACTCATGGGCGAAATATCGAGCAAGGATGCTGCCTCATCGACCGACATGGCATAGGTGCGTTTGCGCAGCAGCGGATCGATACGGCTTCGGAATGCATACGAGATGGCTGCGATGACAGCGCAGATAAAGAGAAAACGCATCAGCACTGGCTATGCAGCGCTAGAGGCTGCGGTCGCAGTACTGGCAAGCGCAGTATCGGTGGTGGAGGTGGCGGTGCTGGTGGTGCTTTGCACTTCAGCCGTATGCTCACCCGTGCGCACATCGCTGATGCGCTGATCGACCGCAGGAATACGCAGTATTTTCAACAGTTCACGCACTTCCTGACGTGCAGCCAAATGCGACATCGAAATCGATTGTGAAGAGCTGGTATCCATGACATCGAGCACGGTGAGCCCTTGTAAAAACATCTCGCGGAAAATTACGCGCTCGGAAAATCCGGGGGCTGAGCGGAAGCCAAGGCGCTTGGACAAATCTTCGCAGACCTTGGTGATGAGGCGCTTATTGCGTGCATCGATATTCGATAAGCGGTTGCGCATCACAATCCAGTCAATCGATCCACCATCGCGCTTGGCGCGTTGCATTTTCTGCTCCCACAGCATTTCGCTGTAGATACTGGGGCGAAGGATTTGCAGCGTATGACCATCGACCGCAGCAAGCACATCCAAATCCACAAACGAATCGTTGATGGGGGTGATGACCGTATCGGCAAAAGAATGCGCAATGCGCGAGAGGTAGGTGTCGTTACCGGGTGCATCTATCACCACGAAATCGCAGCTCACAAGCAGCTTGGCAAGTGCGCGCGTTAAACGGTCACGCTCATCATTTTCGGTTTCTTCGCGCGAATCATACGGGCTTTTTTGTACCACAATATGATGCGGCATAGGAAGCGGTGTGGATTCACGCGTGGCAGTGGCTTTGCGGTTCTCTAAGTAACGCGTGAGCGAGCGCTGGCGCGCATCGATATCGAGTGTGCCGACGCGAAACCCAAGGCGCAAAAGTGCCACAATAAGGTGCATAGAAGTGGTGGTTTTGCCCGAGCCGCCCTTTTCGTTGCCCAAAACAATAATATGCCCACGGCGCACCGATTGCTGCGAGGGGGGAGGAGACACGTAAGAATGCGGGTTTGTCATTGCGTTGCCATCTCGTTTAGCGTGATTTATAAAGTTGCAATCACTGTATTTTGAGGCAGAGTAGCGAGGTCGGGGCCATGAGTAAAGCCCAGAATGCAACGCTGCAGAAGGATTTTTATGCTCACGGCAACCACAGCCATTTTTGCGCTACTCACTGTGCTTTACCTGCTGGTGATTGTATGGGACGCTCGGCATTACATCATTCCCAACTGGCTTAACGGGTTGATTATGCTGAGTTACCCATTGCTTTTGTTGGTGGGATGGCCCGATCCATGGTGGGGCGGATTCGCGGCATTTGGCCTGATGCTGAGCTTTGGGCTCATCTTCTTTTTCTTAGGCATTATGGGCGGCGGCGATGTGAAATTGCTTGCTGTATCGATGCTTTGGACGGGTTGGACCCAGATTAGTTTGCATTTCCTTATTTACACCGCACTTGCAGGCGGCGTGCTTGCGATTCTAGTGGTTATCATGCGCCGGCTGATTGTGCCAGCATGGGTGCGGCTCAAGCCCGATCGAACTGTTGCACGCATCTGGCAGCGCAAACAGCCGATACCTTATGGCTTGGCGATTGCGGCGGCATTTTTATTTTTGTTATGGAATAACGCGATACCATCGCTTACGTGGTAGCGATCCCCCCACATGTTACGGGGGCTGCGGTGCAAAGGGCTAGAGGCCTATATTTAAAAACGGATACCGCAACATGTGTGGTATGACAGTATAAAAATCAGTCTTTCCTAATCACTGCGTCATCTGGGTCTTCGGTGCCGTGTTCTTTTTCGACTACTTTTTCGCCGAGCATAGAAAAGAGCTGGTGATTGAATTCGGCGCCGTAGATAAAAATGATATTCATGATGAAGAAGAATAACAGCGTGGCAATGAAGCCTGAGAGCGAGCCATAAATCAGGTTCACTTGATGCACGTTATCGAGGTAAATGGATAGGCCCGCTGCGCCTAGAATCCACATCAGCACCACCAATGCAGCACCCGGTAATATGCGGGTCAAGGATTGTTTGATGTTGGGCAATACATAGTAAATGCTAGCAACGCCTATGAAAATAACCAATGCGCCGATGTAGATGAAATCCGTGACTAGAAACAGCTTGATGCCCATGGCATCGAACCCAATCCATTTGACGATCGGGTCGATGATGATGGGGGCAATTACAATCACCGACATCACGACAATAATAATCACCGTGAAAATGATGATTTGCAGAATCGAAAGCAGGCGGCGCAGCACGTAAGTGGGTGGGTTGCTGACGCGGTAGGCACGGTTAAGCACACTGCGAAACCCCTCCACCGCCGAAGACGATGTCCAGATAGTACCGAGAATTGACACGGTGAGAAGCCCTTGCGGCGGGCCTGACATGATTTCTTGAATACGCGGCTCTATGGCGGCAACGGCTTCTTTAGGCAAATGGGTAAGCAGGATGCTGATGAATTCGGTGCCAAGCTCGCCCTGACCAATGAAGCCTGCGATGGCAACAATCAGCACCAGAAACGGAAACAGCGAGAGTAACGCTAGAAACGTGAGGTATCCCGCAAGCTCAATCCCATCATTTTCGACCAGATTATCGCCCGATTTATAGAACAACCAGAGTATATTTTTGAGGTATTTCATAGCCTATCTCTGCCACAGCAATTCGTACTTGTCATCTGGCAAGCAACGGGGCATGGTTGAGGCCATATTACAGGGGATAAGTTATGATCGCAACCGCACAGGCAACCACCACACAAGGCCTTACCATTCACGGTGCAGTATCCAGTGAATGCAGCTTTATTCTCGCGCCCGATGCACTGGCATTTGTGCAAACGCTTGTGGAACAGTTTGCAGATAAGCGTGATGCGTTGCTTGCGCAGCGTGTAGTACGTCAGAAGGAATTTGATGGAGGTACGCTGCCAGACTTTTTGCCAGAAACAAAAGCCCTTCGCGAAAGCGCGTGGACGGTGGCGGACGTCCCTTCTGATTTGCTGGATAGGCGTGTGGAAATCACCGGCCCTGCCGAACCAAAAATGATTATCAACGCGCTCAATTCGGGTGCGAAAGTATTTATGGCGGATTTAGAAGATTCACTCTCGCCTACATGGGCTAAGGTGGTGGAAGGGCAGAAGGCGCTCTATGATGCGGTGCGTCAAAACCTTACCTTCGCAAGCGAGGAAGGTAAAACCTACGCGCTGAATGCCAAAGATTTGGCGGTGCTAATTGTGCGCCCACGTGGCTGGCATCTGGATGAAAAGCATGTGACGCTCAACGGCAAACCTATTCCCGGTGCGTTGCTCGATTTTGGCCTGTATTTTTTCCACAACGCGAAAGAGCGCGTGGCGCGCGGTACAGGTGCGTATTTCTATTTGCCTAAACTGGAAAACCATAAAGAAGCGGCGCTCTGGGCAGAGATTTTTGATTTCAGCGAGAAAGCGCTCGGTTTGCCTAAAAGCACCATTCGCGCGACCGTGCTGATTGAGGTGGCCACCGCCACCTTTGAAATGCACGAGATCTTGCATGTGCTGAAAGATTACGCGGTGGGCCTAAACTGCGGCAGATGGGATTATATTTTCAGCTTCATCAAAAAATTCCACGCCCGCAAAGATTTCATTCTGCCCGAGCGCGCGCAGGTAACCATGACTACACATTTCCTGAAGTCCTATGCGGAATTGCTAATTAAAACCTGCCACGCGCGCGGTGCATTTGCGATGGGGGGGATGTCGGCCTTTATTCCGGTGAAGAACGATGAAGCGGCTAACGACAAAGCTTTTGCCGCTGTACGCGCCGATAAAGAACGTGAAGCAAGCTTTGGCCATGATGGCACATGGGTCGCGCACCCCGGACTCATTCCTGTTGCCAAAGAAGTGTTTGACCGTTTGATGCCGAACCAAAACCAGCGCGATAAAAAGCGCGAGGATGTGAATGTGGCAGCAAGCGATTTGCTGAGTATTCCTGCAGGAACCATCACCGAGGCGGGATTACGCAATAATATCTCGGTGGCGATTCAATACACCGCGTCATGGCTGCGCGGTAATGGCTGTGTGCCATTGTTTAATCTGATGGAAGATGCCGCAACTGCCGAAATCGCACGCTCGCAACTCTGGCAATGGGTGCATCACGGCGCCAGTGTGGAGGGTGGTGCAGTGATCGATGCAAGCCTAGTGCGCCGCTTGGCCGAAGAAGAGGTGAGCAAACTGAACGTAAAAACGCCGGAAGCAGCAAGTATTGCCAAAGCGAGCGAGATTGTACTGGGGCTGGTAGAAAACCCAGAATTCATTGAGTTCCTTACATTACCAGCCTACGAAGCGCTGACAAAATGAAGCGTATCATCGCACTTTCCGTAATGCTTTTTCCTGCGGCATCGTATGCTGCGATTACACACGATACTACGTTGCCAGATAGCATAACTTGGGGCATTTGTTTTACATTGCTCATGTATATTATGGCCTACCGTTTTACGGCGGGCCCTGCTGCGCTTATTGGTTCGACAGCGCTTGGTTACTGGGGCTTTCAGCTGTGGGAAATATTCCTGCACAAGCCTGTAAATATGCCAAAAGAAGTATATGATGTACAGCTTATCGCGATTATTCTCATGACCGTGATAGCGTTTGTATCATTCCTGAAATTCTGCACCCGCAGAAATGTATTTTAAACGCCTACTGTGCCCAGTTGAGCGGATACGAATAGGTGGCAATGAGGTTTTCGGTACCTGGATTGTCATTACCGATTGAAGCATTGCTCATATGGTTAAATGCAACGCCAAGGCGTGACGCATCTTCGAACTGGTAGGCGAGTTCGATTCCCGATTTGAATTCAATACCGTAGCCCAAATCTTTGCCATTACCTTGACTGAATCCACCCGCGGTAAAGTTAGGCGAAAGGATGATGCTGTCGGATAAGAATAAATCCCACTGGATACCTGCATAGCCATATACAGCACTGTCGCTTGTGACCATGATACCTGCCAAGGGGCGCAGGCCATGGTATACGTCTTTGTAACGGTATTCTAACCCTGCTTCTGCAGCGCTATCATCGCCTTGCGATACATCGAATCCGCCCACATACCCTGTGAGGTAGTCGGTTGCGAATGCTGGGGTTGCAATGCTGCAGAAAGCTGCAAGTGCTAGGGCGAAACGTGTCATGGCATATCCTTTTTTCTATGTAATGGTGCTAACCTAATGCTTACGCGCGAGCAAGCCAAAATTGCTTTTGGCATCGTTTGCGCTTGCAAAACGGCCTGTCTGTGGCACGAAACAGGTATGACTAGCAATCGCCATACTCAGCTTGCCGCCTATGTTGCCAAGCATTTTGCACCCGAACCAAGGGCATGGGCAGAGCGCCGCGCGCTGGGTGAATCGCTACGCGCTGGGTTGCAGATGAGCGCCCATGAGGGCGCATTGGTGGCATGGTTGCTGCGGCTGCATGGCGCAAAGAACGTGATTGAAATTGGAAGCTTTATTGGGGTTTCAGCCTTGTGGCTTGCCTGTGGATTACCCGCAGATGGCCGCGTGATAAGTATTGAACGCGACGGGGAATATGCTGCCCTTGCCCGCGAAACCCTAAAGAATGCGGGTGAAGCGCGCGTGGAGATTGTGGAAGACGATGCACTTGCTGTACTTAAACAGATGCCACATGTAGCAGCATGTGCGGTATTTCTGGATGGCGAAAAGCGTACCTATCCTGAAATGCTGGAAGCGGTGCTTCCGCATCTGCGCGCAGGGGCGCTTATAATTGCGGATAACACGCTGTTATTTGGTGCAGTAATGGGCGAGGAGCCAACAGCCCGTGTGAGCGATGCACAGCTCAAAGCAATGGAGCGATTTCACATGATATTGGCAGATAACACTCGGTTTGATACGATGATAATGCCAACAGTTGAGGGGCTTACGGTGGCGATTGTGAAGGCGTAACTACGCCGCTTTTTCCCAGCCGCCTTCGGGCTTTTGCTTGAAATAGGATAGTGTGTGGCCTGCATCTTTGTAGGTGCGGAAACGCTCGCGGGCGGATGCTGTAGCATCATCACTTTGGCCATCAAACATGTCGAGTATCTTACTGAATGCGGAGGTGTCTTCGGCCATGCTACCATCGGTGAGAATTAGGATATCTGCGTTATTCGGATTATCTGGAAGAGGGGTGAGGAAGATGGGCTGCTCGGATGGAGCGCCATCCTTCGCTGTGCCGTGGGGTAGGAAGCTTGCTGGGTCATAGGTCCATAATGCATCGCACAGGCGTTCGGCTTCTTTGGCGTCGCGTACACGAATTACTGCGCGGTTTCCCGACGCGACTACTTTTTCGAGCAGCTTGGGAAGCGCCCTATCCAGCGGCGTGTGTAGCAGGTGATAGAATTGGATGGAGCTGGTCACACTTACTTCTCGTGATACTCAGAAATCCAATGGTTGAGCAAGCGCACACCCCAGCCCACTGCACCTTTGGGGGTGATAGCGGTGTTCTTCTTACCCCATGCCACACCTGCAATATCGAGATGCGCCCATGGCACATCATTAGTGAAACGCTGGATAAATTGTGCCGCCGTGGTGCTTCCTGCTTCGCGCCCATCGGAGATGTTTTTCATATCGGCGATGTCGCAGTTAATCATGGCATCGTATTCATCGCCAAGTGGCATACGCCATAAACGCTCACCTGTTGCCTCGCCTGATTTTTCTAAATGCTTGGCAAGCGTATCATCGTTGCAGAAGAGCCCTGCCCGGTGCGAGCCGAGCGAGATGATGATGGCGCCTGTGAGCGTGGCTAAATCGACAATCGCTTTGGGCTTGAAGCGGCCTTGTGTGTACCACACCGCATCTGCTAATACCAAGCGGCCTTCGGCATCAGTATTGAGCACTTCGATGGTCTGGCCCGACATGCTAGTGACCACATCGCCTGGGCGTTGTGCGTTTCCGTCTGGCATGTTCTCAACCAAGCCGACTACACCCACCACATTCACTTTTGCTTTGCGCGCAGCTAAGGCATGCATGGTGCCAATGACGGCGGCGGATCCTGCCATATCCCACTTCATTTCTTCCATGCCGCCTGCGGGTTTGATGCTGATACCACCTGTATCGAAACACACGCCTTTACCGACCAGCGCAAGCGGTTTATCCGACTTCTTACCGCCGTTATATTGCATCACCACCAGCTGCGATTCGCGCACACTTCCCTGACCAACACCGAGGAGAGCGCCCATGCCAAGCTTCTTCATTTCCGCCTCGCCCAGCACTTCCACTTTTATGCCAAGTTTGGAGAGTTTTTTGGCTTCAGCTGCCAAGGTTGCGGGATAGAGAATATTGGCAGGCTCATTCACCAAATCACGGGCGAAGTTGACTGCATCACCAAGGCCTTTGAGTGCATCGAACGTTTTGTTTGCAGCGCCGTACGAGGTGCTCACAAGGCTCACTGAGGCAAGCGTTGGCTTCTCATCCGCTTTCATTTTGGTGCGGTATTTATCGAAACGGTAACTACGAAGCTGTGCACCAAGCAATGCATGCGCTGCCGCATCGGCATCCTTGATTTTTTTACCAAGCGCGGTTGTCATAAAATCTGCAGCCTTTGCTTTGGCAGCAAGCAATGCAGCCACCGCATTACCGCCCGCTTCTTCGAAGCTGCGCAGGGTGATATCTTTTTCTGCGCCCATGCCCACCAGCAGCACACGCTCATATCCTCCCGCTGACAAGCCCGATATGAGCTGCGTGGTCGCGGTTTTGCCTTTGAAATGGTTGGTGGCAACAGCGCGTGCAATCATGCCCCCATTGGCCTTATCGAGCGCAGCAAGCAGCCCTGAAAAGGACAACGCATCGCTTACGAAAAATACTGCGGCAGTGCCAGCGCTGGATTTAGAAGCAGGGCTTGCAGCAAAAGAGATGGAGAGCATAAAACCTCGAAAAATTAGGGTGAAATCTTGCCCGCAGCATAGCAAACATTTGTAATTCTACAAGCATTGTCATGTAATGTGCGCGCTGAGTAATTTAGTGGCATGATGCATGCTGTGGCGCTATAACAGCCCGATGCAACGCTATATTCTATATCTCATGCAGCATCTTGCGTGGCCAAGTCTGGTCATCACCGCAAGTCTGACGGGTATTATCTGGCTGACGCAGGCGCTGCGCTTTATTGATTTCATGCTGAGCCGCGGATTATCGGCGGGGGATTTTCTCTATCTCACCGGTCTTATGGTGCCATCGCTACTGCTGATTATCATCCCCATCGCGTTGCTGCTTGCGGTGCTATATGTGTATAATAGGCTGATGGGCGATAGTGAGCTGATTGTATTTTCAGCCGTGGGGGTAAGCCGCATGCAGCTTGCACTTCCTGTGATTGCAGTGGCAAGCATTGCAATGCTGTTCACTTTTATCATCTCGCTCTATTTAATGCCGCTTGCGAACCAGAAATTTCGCGATATTCGGGTGTTTTTCCGCGATCAGTATGCTTCGGTGCTGCTTGAGGAAAATGTGTTTAATACTCCCATTGATGGACTCACTGTGTTTGTGCGTGAGCGTTTGAATGATGGCATCATGCGCGGCATTCTCATTCAGGATAACCGTGATTCCGCACATGTGATAACCATGATGGCAGAAGAGGGAAAACTGGTACAATCGGCGACTGGCCCACGTTTTTTGCTCAAACAAGGACAGCGTCAGGAACTTAATACTGGCAAAGCGAATATCAGTTGGCTTTCGTTTGAAGATTATGCGCTTGATATTGCGTTTTATGCCAATGCGATTGAGCGCAAACGCGATGCGGATGAGCGCACGCTGGGACAGTTATTTGATACCAAAGATATACCGCCTGAGGAAATCCCTGTATTCCGCGCGGAAGCGCATCAGCGCATTACTTGGCCGATATACACGCTGGCGCTACCGCTGTTTGTGTTGGCAACGTTGATGTCGAGCCAGTTTAATCGCAGGGGGCAATGGAAGCGGATTGTGTTTGCTGCGGTGATGGCAATTGTTATTGTGCTCATTGCATTTTCGCTGCGCAACATTGCGGTGCGCCACCCTTGGGCGATTGGACTGATGTATACATTATCGCTCGGCACGATTGCGGGTTCGCTTGCAGTGCTTAAAAGCGGCAAATTTATTCATGTCCCGTGGGCGGATATTCGCTACCTCTGGCAGCAGAAGGTGGCCTCATGAAGCTGCCCATCACGTTATCGCTCTATATCGGGCGGCAATTTTTCTCGGCGATTGCTTACACGTTGCTTGTAATTTTTGTGCTGATTGGCCTGATTCAGCTGATTGATATGGTGCGCGAAGCATCGCAGGTGCAAGGCGGTATTCCATTCGCAACGGTAGTAGAAATGGCACTGCTTAGGCTGCCGCTTGCGGTCAATAAAACCTACCCGTTTGCAATTCTGATTGGCGGTATGATAACCCTCTCGCGTTTGACACGTAGCCATGAGTTGATTGTGGCGCGCGCAGCAGGGGTTTCGGCATGGCAGTTTCTAATGCCTGGTGTGGCAGCCGCACTGCTGATTGGGTGCATTATTGTGCTGGTGCTAAGCCCGCTTTCCGCCTCGATGCTTAAGCGGTTTGATACGCTAGAGAAACGCTACATCACCAAGCGTGAAAGTATCCTGACTATTTCGCCATCTGGTTTGTGGCTTCGGCAGGTGGAACGTACGCCGATAGTGTTTAACGGCACGCAAATTAGCGAGTATATTTTGCATGCGCGCTACATTGAGCAGAATACCCTGAATCTGCAGGGGGTTATCTTTTTTATGTTTGATGCGAATAAGAAATTTATTGGCCGCATTGACGGGGATTCGGGCACCTTGACGGATGGAAAATGGACCGTGAATGGAGCGCGTATTTCCACAGCGGGATTGCCCACTGTAACGCAGCCTTCCTACACACTGATGACCGATTTATCGATCGCACAAATTCAGGATTCGTTTGCTGATCCGCAAACCCTATCCTTCTGGCAGTTGCCAGGGTTTATTCGTATTCTGGAAAGCTCGGGATTTCCTGCATTGCGGCATAAGTTATTTTTGTATTCGCAACTGGCGTTGCCGCTGCTGCTTGCGGGCATGGTGCTGATTGGTGCGTTATTTTCGCTCAGCCTTCCGCGCAGGGGCCGCACAGGGGTGATGATTGTGTTTGGTATCATCACAGGATTTACGTTTTATTTTCTCTCGAATCTGGTCTATGCGTTCGGTGCTTCGGGAAGCCTTCCTCCGTGGCTTGCCGCATGGGCGCCATCGCTGGTCGCGATGATGGCGGGAGCCGCGCTTTTGCTGCACTACGAGGATGGTTAACCGCGTAAGCCTAAAAACACAGATTATTCCATTGAAGTGAAGTGCTTAGAACGCTAGAACCATTAGGTTCTATTACAACATACTCAAAAACTTCGCTCGGATGACCCCTCAGATACGTGCAAATGCTAGGTTGCTACTGGCCTTGTTGATGGTGATATCAGCAAGCTCTGCGTATGCACAGGCGCCAGCAACGGCATTTGCCAACCCAACCCCTCCGAGCTTTGCTGCTCCTGAAATCAATACCGATGCGCCCGTGAACCTCGAAGCGGACCGCATGGGCTATGATCAGGATAAACGCATTGTGGTGGCTGAGGGCAATGTGGAAGTGGTGCAAGGCGATTACATCGTGCGTGCCGATCAGCTGACCTATTACCAGAATGATAATCTGGTGCGTGCGGACGGCAATGTGAGCGTGCTGCAACCCACGGGGGATGTGTATTTTGCCGACCATGTGGAACTTACAGGCGATATGAAATCGGGTGTAGTGCAGCGCTTTTCTGCCCGTCTTGCGGATAATTCGGTGGTGGCAGCCAATGAAGCCGTGCGCGTGAACCCCGCAGTGACAAAAATGACCAAGGCCGTCTATTCGCCGTGCGACTTGTGTGAGAACGAAGACCCGTTCTGGCAGCTTAAAGCGAGTAAGGTGAAGGTGGATAACATCGATGAGACCGTAACTTACCGCGATGCCACGTTGGAGATGGGCGGAGTACCTGTGTTTTACACCCCGTATTTCTCGCACCCCACACCCGATGCGGGTCCGAAGAATGGATTTTTGGTGCCCGAATATTCGCAAAGCAGTAATTTGGGCACGATGGTGCGCGTGCCGTATTATTGGCGTTTAAGCCCCGATAAAGAGCTGACACTCACACCGTGGTACACCACCAAAGAAGGCCCGCTTTTGCAGGGGCTCTATGAACAGGTGACGGATAACGGAGCCTATTCACTCGATTTCAGCGGCACATTCCCCGAGGAGCTGGATGCCAGCGGAAACCCGATTGGCAGCAATCAATTCCGTGGCTACGTGTTCGCCAAGGGGCAGGAAAATATCAGCCCTTACGCGCGTTATGGGTTTGATGTGCAGCGCTCGAGCGATGATACATATCTACGCCGTTATGGTTTTGGTAGTCAGTTTTCGCTCACCTCACGGGCGTATGCGGAAGCAGCGCAAGACCGCAATTATGCACTAGGTGAAACGATTCTGTTTCAGGGATTGCGGGTGGATGATGACCCATCCAAAACACCGCGTATCCTGCCAAGCCTAAGTGGCTATTATGAAACCGAGCCAATGGCACATGGTGCGCGGCTTTATGCCAGCGGAAACCTGCAGAACCTGACGCGACCAGAGGAGGCCACCTATCAACGTGCAAGCATGACGACGGGAACAAAAATTCCGCTCGTAACGGAAGGCGGCCATGTATTTGAAGCGGGCGCCGAAATGCGCGCCGATGCCTATTCGGTAAGCGATGTGAGTGTCAATAACGGCACCAGCACGTTTGAGGGCGAGAAATACCGCGCTGTGCCGCAAGCCTCGCTTTCATGGCGCTATCCGTTAATTACGCAGGTAAGCGATGCGAGCCTTACAGTGGAGCCTATCACCGTGGCGGTTGCGCAACCTAATGGTGGCAACCCACAAGAAATTCCTAATGAAGATAATCGCGTGGTGGAGCTTACTGACACCAATATTTTTGCCACCAACCGTATGCCAGGATATGACACGGTGGATAGCGGCAGCCGTGTGGCATATGGGATGCGCTCGCAGATGCTGTATGCAAAAGGGCAATCGATAGATGCACTCATTGGGCAGAGCTACAACGTATCGGAAACGCCGTTTCCTAACTCGCGCATACTTGGCGAAGAATTTTCAGATTACATTGGCAGGGTTGGATTTACCTATGCGCCTATTACGGTGACGTACAGATTCGCGGTGGATCAGAATAGTTTTGAAGCCTCGCGCAATGAACTATGGACGACTTACGCCGATGAAAGATTGCAACTTACCGCAGCGTATCTGACCATTGAAAACAGCCCGTATGTAAGCAACAGCGAAGAAGTGCTTGCAAATGCCTTCCTGAGGGTTTCCGATGAATGGCGAATATATGGCAATGCAAGGCGTGATATTATGAACAATGCAATGGTATCGGCAGCAAACGGCGTCATTTATGAAAATGAATGTTTCAGTTTCTTGACCCAGTTGCAGCGTACCTATACGCGTGACCGTGATATTGAGCCTTCCACCGAAGTCTCGCTTCGTGTCGGGTTCAAGAACTTTGGCGAATTTGGTAATAACTGATGGATGAGAGCATGAAGCAGCTAATGAAGTCACTAATGCTGGCAGCGACACTGATGAGCAGTGCAGCGGTTGCTGCTGAAGCACCGCCTATTCCGAAGGTGGTGCAGTTGCCTTACGCCCGCCCGATGAGCATTGCTGCGGTGGTCAATGATGATGTGATAACCTCGCAGGATGTAGAAGACCGTGCACTATTGGTGATGGCGCTTACGGGGGCTGGAAAAACACCCGAAGATCGCGCCCGCCTTATCAGCTCCACATTGGGCAGCCTGATTGATGAAACCTTGCAGTTTCAGGAGGCCGAACGCCAATCGGTGAAAGTGACGGATAAAGATATTGAAGGAGCTATGGCAGGGATTGAGAAAGCACGTGGCAGACCGCCCGGAAGCTTGCTGGGTTTTGTCGAAAAAGCAGGGCTTTCCAAGGAATCTATCAAGCGCCAGTTTAAAGCGCAGATTGCATGGAGCCGCGCGGTGACACGCAAAATTCGTCGCACGGTGAACGTAACCGATGCCGAAATTGCCCGCGCGCAACAAGCAGCCCTAACTCCGCGCGATGTGCCGCAGGTGCTTATCAGTGCGCTGTCGATCCCGCTTTTGACCCCCAAGGATGAACCAAGAGTGGCGGCACTTGCTAAGTCGCTCGGCGATAGATTGCGCGCAGGGGAAAGCTTTGAATCCATCGCCCGCAGCAATGCGAATAACAAGGATGTGATTATTGTTCCGACATTGTGGGTCGATGAATCGAAGCTGGAGCTTGGCATTGCGCAGGCCTTGCGTGGGGTAGAAAAGGGCGGGTTCACACAGCCTATTCGCTCACAGGAAACCTACCAGATCATTCGCCTGCTCGACAGACGCGCAGTGCCGCCTGTGAGCCCTAAAACCGAAGTGGCGGTGAAACAGATGCAGCTATCGCTTTTACCAACTGCGCCGATAAGTGAAATCGATGCGCTGATGCAAATCGCCAAAGACGTGCAGCAAAACCCTGGAAGCTGCGGCGAGAAAGGCATTGCAGGCATTGAGAGTTTTGATGGGCTTGATATTCGGGTGAATTATGTGCGCTCGACCTTTGAAGCCATGACGAATGAAATGCGCAGCCTAGTGATTCCGATGGGTGTGGGTGATGTTTCGGTGCCATATGCCACGCAAAAAGGGCTTGAGCTGTTGATGCTGTGCGAAAAAATTGAGGCGCCTTTGCCCTTACCAAACCGCGATCAGGTGAAAGAGAAAATCTTTGCTGAACGCGCGGAATTGGAATCGTCACGGATGCTGCGTAACCTGAAGCGCGATGCATTTATCGAGATAAAATCAGGTAAGCAAGAGTGACGCTGCTTACGATAAAAGAAACCATCGATTTTTACGGGCTGGCGACCAAAAAATCGCTCGGCCAGCATTTTCTGCTGGATAGTAACATCACCACCCGCATCGCCCGCGCGGCGGGACATTTGGCAGGTGTGACGGTGATTGAAATTGGCCCTGGCCCTGGTGGGCTAACACGCGCCTTGCTGGAATCGGATGCAGCACGGGTGATTGCGATTGAAAAAGATGCGCGCTGTATAGCGGCGTTAGCACCCCTGCAGGCACATTTCGGTGCACGGTTTACCTTGATAGAAGAGGATGCGTTGCGCATATCGCCGCAGCAATTATGCGAGGGGCCACGCGCGATTGTGGCCAACCTACCTTATAATGTGGGCACCGAGCTGGTGACGCGCTGGATAAGTGAATTGTACCATGATGCCACTGCATACCAGTCTATCACCGTGATGCTGCAACGCGAGGTAGCAGAGCGTTTGAGTGCTATACGCGGCGGCAAGGATTACGGCAGATTATCGGTGCTTACACAGGCGATTTGCAGCGCACAAGGATTGCTGGAATTACCCCCTGGTGCGTTTTCACCGCCGCCGAAAGTGACCTCAACGGTGATTCAGCTAAAACCCAAACCCCGTGCGGAGTTTGATTTGAATGCGCTGGAGCGTGTAACCAAAGCGGCGTTTGGCAACCGCCGCAAAATGCTGCGCCAATCGCTTAAGAGCCTACGAGTGGATGCAGAAAGCTGGTGCGAATCACATGGCATTGCTCCGACTGAACGTGCTGAGCAATTAACGGTGGAGCAGTTTATTATGCTCGCCAATGCACTATAAACTAGAACAACTCAGCTCTTACACAATGTATCGATAAAGCCGTTCAGTGTGGTTTGGCGTGAGCGTTTGACGCGTTCGGCCTCTAAGATATGGACGATGCGCGCAAGTGTTGCATCGAGATCGGTGTTGACGACCACGTAATCATATTCCGCCCAATGGCTGATTTCGGCTTCGGCTTTACTCATGCGTTTTTGCACGACTTCTTCGCTATCCTGTGCGCGGGTACGCAGGCGTCGCTCCAACTCGCTGAGCGAGGGGGGGAGAATGAACACGCTGACCAAATCTTCGCGACACGCTGCAGCAAGCTGGCGTGTGCCCTGCCAATCGATATCGAATAATACATCGACCCCTTTTTCAAGCGATTCCATGACGGGGCCGCGTGGGGTGCCATAGCGGTAATCGAATACGGTGGCATGCTCGAGCAGGTCGTTTTGTGCCACCATGCTGTGATAGGTATCATCGCTGATGAAATAGTAATCCTTGCCATCGATTTCGCCCGGGCGCATGGCGCGGGTAGTAACAGACACAGACAAAGTGAGCCCCGGATGGGAGGCAAGCAAGCGGCGCGAAAGAGTGGTTTTACCCGCACCTGAAGGCGAGGAAAGCACAAACATGAAACCACGACGGTGGCCAGTATCACATAAAGCGGGAGTGGGCACAGAACAACCTTTCTATGCGAAGCGAGTATAGAGGTGTTTATGCGGTGTGACTAGCAGTAAAAAACGCCTAACGCAGAAATTCGAGCAGTTTTTTCTGGCTTACCTGAACGGTGACTTGCTGCGGCTTCGCATGGGTAAAATGAAGTATGGCTTTGAATCTGTCGCCTTCTTTGAGGGGGCGTGTGAGCTTGTAAAGCATGATATGCAGCCCGCGTGGTTCGAGTGTTACCTTGGTATTTGCTGGCAGGGGAATCGAATCGAGCTTGCGCATGCGCAGGATGCCATTTTCTTTGAGATGCGTGTGAAGCTCGATGCTTTTTGCTACAGGTGACGTGATGGATACAAGCGCATCATCGCTAGTACTGTGCAGTGTTACGTAGGCAACACCAGTGGTAGTGCCAATGAGGGAAGGCGGCGCCCATGCATTCGACACGCCAACCGCAGCAAAGGCAGGAGAGGCAGCGCAGACACATAACAATGAGATTACAAAACGCATGCTTAACGCATAAACTGTTTTAGCTTGTTTGTAAGCTCTGACTCGGAAATGCCGTGAGAAAAATGGGCGATGTACTTACCACGTGTATCCATGAGATACATGAAGCCTGAGTGATCGATGAGGTAATCTGCGGCGCTATCTTGTTGCTCCACACGAGAGTAATACACGCGGTAGGCATTTGCGGCTTCTTTAATTTGCTGCGCGGAACCTGTGAGGCCAACCAGCGTATCGCCAAAATTGGTAACATATTTGCCGACAGCTTCAGGTGTATCGCGCTCAGGATCGAGTGAAATAAAGATGGGAGCAATGCTCTTTTTCTTCTCACCCAATGCATCGATAGCGTTTTTCATCACCAGCAATGTGGTAGGGCAAATATCGGGGCAATGGGTGAAGCCAAAATATACCAGCATGTAACGGCCACGAAAATCACTGGCCTGCACTTGTTTTCCTGAACCATTTACAAGGCTAAAATCGCCGCCTATCAGCGCATCACCGCCTCCCTGAGGAGGATCAAGTAAGTAGCGCGGGCCCACCAACACCAAGAGTGCAGCGAGTGCCAGCGAACAAACCAACCATGAGACCATCGATAAACGCATGCAAGTCACATAGTACTCTGCAACCAGAAGTAAAGTGAAGCTATTATGACAATCGCAAGCAGCGCAGTTGATTGTAATGCTAAAATGCGGTATAATAAAAGAAAAAGACCAACTAGACGATGTATGTGAACGCGCCCATGGGGGTGACACAGGCCGCTCAGGCACCTGTGCCAGTAGCCCCGACCGTAACGCCGCAGGTAACGCCCGCGGCGCGGCGGCTGCTTAGTATTGCAGTGACGGGTACATCGACCCCGCCGCAAGTAGCGCCCGATAGAAAATTCGTTGCGCCTGCCGCATCTTCCCGCCCACCAGTCGTATCTTTGGCACCTGATGTTACAACAGATGCAGAAGCAGTGGATGGTGCTGTGACCACACGCCAATTGCTGCAATCTGTAACGCCGAAGCAGACAGCGTCGTTACTTCCCTCCAATATGGCTGGTTTTGCAGCGCAACTACTAGCGCAGGAGGATATGAGCGAGATTATGCTTCCAGCATCGGTGCAGATTTCGGACATGCTCAAAAAAATATCGGATAAAAAGCAAAATACAGCACAAGCGACCACTGCACCTATTATGCTGGGTGCGAATGAAAAGACCATTCGTGTTACAAGCCAACCTGTGCTTAACACCGTGATGCGCCGCGACACGCAAGGTGCGGTGCAGGTGCCTGGTGGTGCGCCTTCTTACATGCAGGCAGCGCAGCGTATGTTGCGCTATGACAGTGAGCCTGTGCAGGCGATTGATGTGAATGAGGACGCTTAGTTAAGCTGCCAGCTTGCCCAATGTAATGCTATCTACTGCCTGAGAGGCAAGCGCCGTTTCGAATTGCTGCAAGTGGGAGAGCAATGCATCCATTCCCGCATCGGCACGTGTGGTATCGCCGCGATAGACGTTATCGAGCACAGCAGCTCTCCGCGAAGCACTGTCTGCCCAGTCGCGCTGGTATCGGGTGAGGCGGCCATGGCAGGCATCACCCATTTTGCGGATGCGTTTTCCTACCCCTAAATCGCCTACCCCAAGCTCGCGCAGTGACCTGTCGAGCGAGCTGAAGAAACATTCAAGCAACGCGCGCTGCATGGATTCGGTTCCAGAATCGCGCTTGAGGCGCTCGAGTGTAAGGAATACCAGCAACACATGCATATCGAAGCGGCCATCGATGGTATCGGCAACCTGTGCATCGGTATAGAAAAAGGGGTTTCGCGCATGGTCTGATAGTGCTACATAGAGCGCATGCGCCGAGTAGGTTTCGGGCGCAGGAGAAAATAGCAATCGCCAAAGGCGTGTGTCAGTGAGAAGTTTCATGAACAGACTATGTGGACCATTTGCAGGGTTTTTCAAGGGGTTTGTAGCATGTGCGGTGCTGGGTGCATCGGCATGTTCGCCGATTGTGGATAATCGTGGCCATTCGGCACAATCGATGGATATGAGCCAGATTATCAAGGGACAATCGAGCAAAGAAGATGTGGAAGCCTTGCTTGGCAGCCCCTCGGCAGCAAGCGATTTTGGCGATCCTTCATGGTATTACATCACTGCACAGAAAGAAACCGTTGGCGTATTTTCACCCGAAATCACCAAACAGGATGTAACCGAAATTGTGTTTGATAAGGCGGGGGTGGTGAAGGGGATCAATACCTACGATAAGAAAAATGGTAAGCCTATCGAGGTGGTAAGTAAGGAAACACCTGCAGCAGGACACAGCCTTACTTTTATGGAACAGTTGCTGGGTAATCTGGGTCGTTTTGGTGCGCCAGGGCGCGATATTTCAAGCGGTCAGGGTAGAACAGGCCGTTTTTAACAGCGCTAAAAATGGGTAAATCCTTGCTCGCGGAAGCGAATCGCTTCACCGTTTGCATCGCATAATGTAACGCCTTCTCCCGCTTCAACCGTGCCAATACGTGTGATGGTAACGCCTGTATCCTCGGCTATGTGGTGTAAGCTGTTTTCGTGTGCCATGGGTGCGGTGAAAAGCAATTCGTAATCATCGCCACCACTCACAATGCGTCGCAGCAGCGCGGGGGATTGAGCATATAAGCGGCGAGCTGAATCCGACAAAGGCAGTGCATCGGCGCGGAGTGATAAGCCAACGTTACTGCTGGCCGCGATGTGCGATGCATCTTGCAGCAGGCCATCGGAAATATCCATGCAGCTATGGGCGATGCCGTGAAGGGTGCTTGCAACACTCAGCCGTGGTTCGGGATAGTGATAGCGCGCAATCAGCGCAGCATCTGGGGTAAGTTTCCCTTGCAGCATATCAAGCCCAAGCGCTGCGTCGCCTAATGTGCCTGTGACATACACACCATCACCCATCTGCGCGCCGCTGCGTAGCAAGGGTGGGGTGGTGAGGGTGCCAAATGCGGTGAGTGATAAACTAAGCGGCCCTGTGGTTGCGGCCGTATCGCCACCCAGCAAGGTGATGCCAAACATATCCTGACATTGCGCCAAGCCATGAGCGAAATCTTTGAACCAAGATTCAGGCGTATCGCGCGGCAGCATGAGCGATACCAAATAGGCATACGCAGATGCGCCCATTGCTGCGATATCGGATAGGTTTCTGCGCATCAGTTTATGTGCAAGCATGGAGGCGGATTCATCGCCGATGCAATGGATGCCTGCAATCACACTATCGCACGTGGTAACGAGTTGCGCACCAGCTGGAGGTGTGAGCAGCGCTGCATCATCGGTAAGACCAAAGGCTCCTTCGCCCGCAAGTGGGGCAAAGTAGCGAGCGATGCGTGAAAACTCATTCATCCTTATGCCATAACACAGATGTGCAGACAAAAGGTACTGAGAAGATTACTTCGCAACGGGAACTATTTCACCAATCAATGTGCCTTGTGTGTCGTAGACTTTGCCGCCTTTGATGGGGTCGAATTCGACAGTGCCGTAGTAACGGTTATCATCACCAACCATGCGCAGTTTTTGATTGAGCGATCCTGCTTTAGGTGCTTCGCGCGAATCGCAGGCGGTGGTGGTGAACATCAGTGCGGTAAGTGCAAATGCAGTGGCGAGTTTGATCATAATAATCCTCATAAGTGATTCTTTTCTGTGTTCTCTATATACTATGTTTTTATAAAAAAGCGATGGGGTTTGCGTACCTACCCAATACGCAATCCACGTGCAAGATGATTGAGCGCACTGTGGATGAAAGGCTGCTCGCCATCGCTGATGAAGCTTGCGGCGACGGTGGAGTATTCATCGATGAGCATGATATCTTTTGCCTCGGGACGTGCGAGCATTTCGCCGCCAAAGGCACGCAGGCACGACATCAGCACCGGGCTCATGCGCTCCTTTTTCCAACCGGGTAGAATGAGTCCGTCTATTTGTTCTTCAATAGTATCGGCGCCAATGATTGCAGCTTTAAGAATTTTCTCAAGCAAGGTTGCATCGGGCGCTACGTCCATTGCAAAATCGGGTTCTTCTGAACTGATGGAATCTTTCCAATGCGCAAGAATATTTGCGAGCATTTTGTTCACATCGATTTTCTTAGGCCCTGATACGGTTTGTGAATACAGCGCCTGCACAGCAGCCATGCGCGCCGCACGTTTTTTGGCAAGCGACTTATTGAGGGGCTTGTTCATGCCGCACCCGTGGTCTCTAGGCTGAAGGCCTGTGCAATGCCGAGTAGCGCAAGTGCAGCATGCGCCGCTTCGCCGCCTTTGTTGCCTTGCGTTGGGTTGGCGCGCACTAATGCCTGCTGTTCGTTTTCGCAGGTGAGGATACCATTACCGATTGCCAAGCGCTCGAAAATCGCAAGATCCATAAGCCCACGCGCGCTTTCGGTGGCGACTGTATCGTAATGCGAGGTTTCGCCACGTATCACGCAGCCGAGCGCCACAAAAGCGCAGTAACGTTTGGAATCGGACGCGAGTGCCAGTGCGGGGGCAATTTCAAGCGCGCCCGGTACTTCAAGAATCTCGGCAGCAAACCCTGCATCCATAATGGCTTGCGTGGCGCCTGCGACCAGTTGATCGGCAATGGCGCGGTAGTAAGGAGCAACGATAATCAACACAGGTTGCGACATAAGTTTTAAGATGCCTTGATAGGGGTGTAGCCGAGCACTTCGAGTCCATAGCCTTCGAGGCCAATGATGCTTTTCGGTGCGTTGGTGAGCAGGTGCATGGATTTCACACCTAAATCAAGCAGGATTTGCGCGCCAATGCCATAATCGCGCAAAATGGGCCCTTCGGGCTGCTCGGCTGTGCGTGCAATCAGCTTTTCGGACACGGCGGAGCGCTTGGGCTCGCGCAGCAATACCAACACACCCGATTCAGCTTCTGCAATCGCTTTAAGCGAGGCATCCAGCATATCGTGGCGGTTACCATGCGTATCGCCCAGTACATCGGTTAGTGTATCGAGCGCATGCATGCGCACGAGTGCTGGGGTATGCTCAGACAAGGTGCCTTTGACCAGTGCAATATGTTCGGCATAGGAAATGCGGGTGGCGAATACATGGGCGGTGAAGGTGCCGTGACGGGTGGAAAGTTCGGTACTCACCAGCCGCTCGACAAGCTGTTCGCTGCGGCGGCGGTAGGCGATTAAATCGGCGATGGTGGCAACCTTGAGGCCGTGCGTGGCAGCAAATTGCAGCAGCTCGGGCAGGCGCGCCATGGTGCCATCGTCACTCATGATTTCGCAGATAACACCTGAAGGATTCAGCCCCGCAAGCCGCGAAATATCAACGGCTGCTTCGGTGTGGCCAGCGCGTACCAGCACCCCACCATCGCGTGCTTCAAGTGGGAAAATATGGCCGGGTGACACAATGTCGCGCGCGGATGTATAGGGGTTGATAGCCACTGCAATCGTGGTGGCGCGGTCAGCTGCGGAGATGCCTGTGGAGATGCCTTCGCGTGCTTCGATGGATACGGTGAACGCTGTGGAATGGCGCGAAGCATTGTGGCGCGCCATGGGCGGCAGGCCAAGCTCGCGCACTCGCTCTGAGCTTAGCGCAAGGCAAATGAGCCCGCGCCCATGCTTGGCCATGAAATTGACAGCATCTGGGGTGCAGGCAGAAGCGGGCATAACCAAATCGCCCTCGTTTTCGCGGTCTTCATCATCGACCAGAATGAACATGCGCCCTGCGCGTGCTTCGGCGATGATATCTTCGATGGAAGAAAGTTGTGTGTTTTTAGGGCTCACGCGGCACCTTGCAATAAACGTTCGACATAACGGGCGAGCATATCGACTTCGATATTGACCGCGTCACCTGCTTTTTTAGCGCTAAAACTGGTGACAGCAAGCGTGTGCGGAATGAGCATGACGCTGAATTGATTACCTTCCACCTGATTGACGGTAAGCGAAATACCATCGAGCGTGACAGACCCTTTGACGGCAATGTATTTGGAAAGTGGGGCGGGTGCTTCCATCACCCACGCGGAATTAGCACCGTGGGGTGTGATGGAAATGATACGCGCCACACCATCTACATGGCCGCTGACCATGTGACCATCCATGCGGCTACTTAAGGTGAGGGCGGACTCGATATTCACCCCGTCCCCCTCTGCCCATGTGTGGGCGTTGGTGCAGCGCAGTGTTTCGGGCGATAACGTAACGGTGAAATCATTTG
This sequence comes from Rickettsiales bacterium, assembly GCA_027489915.1. Taxonomy (GTDB): domain Bacteria; phylum Pseudomonadota; class Alphaproteobacteria; order Rickettsiales; family UBA3002; genus JAIXZB01. The sequence goes on from JAIXZB010000023.1 coordinate 22,173, forward strand.
CCGTAAACGCGGTGACGGTGAGGCAAATACCATTCACTGCAATCGATTGACCAATCGTATCGGCGACATTCGGGGCGGTGATGGTGATATGCGTATTGCTTGCCTGCGCATCGGTGACGATACGTGCGATATGGGCGAGCTGTACTATACCTGTGAACATGATTACGCTTTCGTGTTATGCAGCGTCATACACATCGAGCGCGTCACTATCAAGCGTTGTGCGGCCTATATGGGTGAAACGCTGTGCATTGGCAAGGGTTGCGGCGGCTTGCGCGCCCAGTGCCTGCTTACCATGCGGAATGAGAACGGGCGCGCGATACCAATACAGCCGCGAGACTACCCCTGCATCGACAAAGGCGGAGGAAAGTGCTGGCCCCGCTTCGACCAGAACGCGAGTGATGCCTTCGGCTGCAAGTGCTTGCAGTGCCTGCGTCGGGGTAATGCGTGATTCGCTTTCGATTGCCATGAGCTTAACACCATGCTCGCGCAAATCACTCGCGTGGCTGGCCTGCATTTCGATGGCGGTGGTGGTGGTGAGAATCCATGTGGGGAAATGATCGGCGGTGGCAACAAGCTGCGCGGCAAGCGGTGTACGCAAATGCGTGTCGAGCACCACGCGCACAGGGCTTTGCATCGCCAAGCCCGGCAGGCGGCAGGTGAGGACAGGATCATCGGCAAGCACGGTGCCAATGCCAGTGATAATAGCATCGTGCAGCGCGCGGATACGGTGACCGTGGCGACGTGCGGCTTCGGCCGTTATCCATTGGCTTGCGCCTTCGTGATCGGCAATCGCACCATCGAGCGAGGTGGCGAGTTTCATCGCCACATCGGGAAGGTGTTTCTGCACGCGCGCGAAAAATCCGCGGTGCTGTGCTACCGCTTCGGCTTCGCACACACCAACACTGACGGGGATGCGGAGTTTTTCGAGTGCGGCAATGCCGCGCCCCGCAACCCGCGCGTCGGGGTCGGTGGTGGCAATAACGACACGTGCAACGCCTGCCTTGATGAGTGCATCGACGCAGGGCGGGGTTTTGCCTGTATGGGCGCAGGGCTCGAGTGTGAGATAAACAGTCGCACCTCTGGCGAGCGCGCCTGCTTGGGCGAGTGCGATGGTTTCGGCATGCGGGCGTCCTGCATCTTCGGTGCGGGCGGCACCGACCACCTTGCCTTCGCGCACTAGCACACAGCCCACGCTGGGGTTGGGCCATGTGCGCCCGAGCCCCTGCGCCCCAAGCCGCAGTGCGTGACGCATGAAACGAATGTCGGCTGTATTATCTACCGACATTACTCGCTCAATTCGCCAGCGAGCTGTTCAAAATCTTTGGCTTCGGTGAAATCTTTATACACCGATGCGAAGCGGATATAGGCCACGGCATCGAGTGCTTTGAGCTCTTCCATCACCAGCTGCCCGATGCGTGCGGAGGCGATTTCACTCTCGCCTTCACTCTCTAGGCGCTGCACAATGCGGTTGATAGAAAACTCCACCGCATCGGCTTCCACTGGCCGTTTGCGCAGGGCAATAGACATGGAGCGCGCGATTTTATCGCGGTCAAATAAGCGGCGCTCTCCGTTTGTTTTCACCACGGTTAGTTCGCGCAGTTGCACCCGTTCAAACGTGGTGAAACGCGAATTACAATTAGGACAAAAACGGCGGCGGCGAATGGTGGATCCATCCTCGCTTGGCCGCGAATCTTTTACCTGCGTATCGTGGTGACTACAAAATGGGCAGCGCATTATTCTACCTTAATTGATGTTTTTATGCCTTTTTCTTTAAAAGGAACGATGTAATGCAAGACAAGGGCAGCACTTATGCCCGAGAAAATAACTAGGGGCGTGCCAGAGCCTAGAGCTAATACATGTTCAAATTTACAAGAACTGGTAAGATTAAAGTAACCCCTGCGAAAGCATTCGTATATTCCAACAAAAACAAAAAAAAGATATGTGATTACTCCAGAAAATAAGCTTAGCTTGAGTGTCATATGCTGCTCGTTATGCTTATGAAGCTTTGCAGAAAAAGCTCCAGTTAGAAACGAAGGTATTGCCCCAATAAAATATGTCGCTACAATTACTAAAGGCCATACATTCGGCCTAAATAGTGCTGGTATAGACAATTTAAGCAAAATTGAGCTCAACAATATAAATACTACAGCACCAATAATTGGACCTAGTATAAAGAAGGTGAATGCTTGTCTCCAAACCACACGGATACCTAATTATAAATCGGGAATTTCGCGGTTAAGGCTTTCACCTTCTCGAAGGTGGCTTTCTCAACAGCGCTGTTATCTTCCGGATTTGCACTTAAGCCATCGAGCACATCGCCGATGAGATTGGCAATCAGCTCAAACTCGGCCACACCAAACCCGCGCGTGGTTCCCGCAGGCGAGCCTAAGCGAATGCCAGAGGTGACAAACGGCGAGGCGGGATCGAACGGAATCGCGTTTTTGTTGCAGGTGAGACCCGCACGCTCAAGCGATGCTTCGGCAGCTTTGCCCGTAACATTTTTAGGGCGCAGATCCACTAAGCACAGATGGTTATCCGTACCGCCCGTGATGATGTTAAGGCCGCGTGTGACCAGTACCTTCGCCATCGCCCGCGCATTGGTGATGATGTCGTGACCATATTGCTTGAATTCGGGCGTGAGTGCTTCGCCGAATGCCACGGCTTTGGCGGCAATCACATGCATGAGTGGGCCGCCCTGAATGCCCGGGAAAATGGCAGAGTTAAGCGCCATCTCGAGCGTTTGGTCTTTGCCCTGCATGGTTTTGCCCACCACAAGTTCGGGCATGTTGGAAAGAATCAACCCTCCGCGTGGGCCGCGCAGTGTTTTGTGCGTGGTGGTGGTGACGATCTGCGCATGCGGCAGAGGCGATGGGTAGGAACCCGCTGCAACCAGCCCCGAAATATGCGCCATATCGACAAGGAAATACGCACCCACTTTATCGGCGATTGCGCGGAAGCGCGCCCAATCAATGACGCGGCTATAGGCAGAAAATCCTGCGATGATGAGTTTGGGTTTGTGCTCAAGCGCGAGCTTCTCCACTGCATCGTAATCGATGAGGTGATTATCTTCGCGCACACCATATTGAACGGCGTTGAACCATTTGCCCGATTGGTTGACCGCTGCACCGTGCGTGAGATGACCACCTGCGGCGAGCGACTGGCCAAGAATCGTATCGCCCGGTTGCAAGAGTGCAGTGAACACACCTTGATTGGCCTGCGAACCCGAGTTTGGCTGCACGTTGGCGTAGGTGCAGTTATAAAGTTCTTTCACGCGGTCGATAGCAAGCTGCTCTGCAATATCGACATATTCGCAGCCACCGTAATAGCGTTTGCCGGGGTATCCTTCGGCGTATTTGTTGGTAAGCACTGAGCCTTGCGCTTCCATCACCGCGCGGCTGGTGATATTTTCGGAGGCAATGAGTTCCACCTGCTGTTGCTGGCGCGTGAATTCTTTGCCGATGGCCGCGAACACTTCACTATCGCGGCTGCTGAGGGGTGCATTAAAAAAGTCGTCGGTGCTGTTTGTCATGGTGTTGTCCTGCTTACGTATTGCGTTGGTCATAGTGTCTCCTCGTTATCCTAATTTCTCGATGCGTTGCTGATGTCTGCCGCCTTCGTAAGCGGTGGTTAGAAATTGTTCGGTGCATGCGGCTGCTTCGGCGATGCCAATCAAGCGCGCACCGAGGCACAGCACGTTCGCATCGTTGTGCTTGCGCGAAAGTGTGGCGGCAAGGGCGCTGTGACAGAGCGCCGCGCGGATGCCAGCGAAACGATTAGCGGCAATGGAAATGCCGATGCCCGAGCCGCAAATAGCGATGCCAAATTCGGCGCGCTTTGCGAGTACTTCCGTTGAAACTTTTGCAGCGTAGTCGGGATAGTCTACCGAAGCTGTGCCATGCGTGCCAACATCGTGCGCGGCAAATCCGCAGGCTTCGATGGTGGGAATCAAGGCTGCTTTCAAATCCACTCCTGCATGGTCGCTGCCGATGGCAACGATGAGGGGTGATGTGTTATGTGCATTACTATTCACAAACGGTGCTACAGAGTTGTTTGTATTATCTACTATATATGGTAGTAGGCGTATGGTTATACACGCGCATGTGGATAACGCAACCGCAATAAGGCCACCATGCAACAACTCGCCCAGATTTCTGCCGATTTTCCTTTGGGGGTGGGGGTGTTTCTAGGCTTGCTCGGAGCAGCTTTAGGCAGTTTTATGACCATGGCGACTTATCGTTTGCCGCTGGATTTGCCCATAGGCCGCACCCGCTCGCGCTGCCCTGCATGCGGCACATCGCTTAAGGCGCGTGACCTTTTCCCTGTCCTAAGCTGGGTGCTTTCGCGCGGAAAATGCCGCTATTGCAGCACAAGGGTGCATGTGCGCTACCCGCTGATTGAACTAAGCTGCGCAGCAGCCTGTGTGGTGACGTATGTGCTTATGGGGCTTAGCCCTATCAGCCTGTGTATTATGGTGCTGCTGCTTGGTATTATTGCCATTTTCATCACCGATTTTGAGCACCGCATTATCCTCGATGAAGTGCAGATAGTGCTGTTTTTTATGGGTGTGCTTTACGGCATGGCGAATGCAGTGCCATTGCCGCATGTGTTTGCGATGGCGGCGGTGGGCATTGCGATTGGGCTTACGCTGAAATACGGATTTTTGTTTCTTATGAATAAAGACGGGCTTGGGCTTGGCGATGTGAAGTTTCTAGCCGTAGTGGGCGCATGGCTTGCTTCTGGCGCGTTGGATTTTACGGCTTTTGTGCCGTTTTTGTTTTATTCAGGAATCCTTGGGATTGTGACATCGCTTGCATGGAAGCTGGTCTCGAAAGATGAGCATTTTCCCTTTGGCCCTGCGCTTGCATTGAGTTTATTGGTATGCGTATTGTGGCCAGAATCGGTGGCCGCATTTTTCACGCTGTATGGAATTTTGCCACTTCATGTGGGGACGGTTTAGTTATCCACAAGATTTCGCATTTGCACTTATAGTTACAGTTGCGTTTTTCTGTCGGCCATGTTCTTACATATGGTAGAAATTTTTCTTCATCCTACTACCGGTTGTGTTCATGCGCCGATTTATGACTGTATCTCCCCATTTATTGGTACTGGTTGCTTTGACAGGCGCGGTTTTCACGCTGTCGGGCTGTAATTTAGAAGATGAGGTGGCCGGTTGGCGCGATAAAGATGTAGTTGATCGCCCGCAAAAACTATCGCGCGATGATTATCGTAATATGAACCGCAAGGAAAAGCTGCTTTCCGAAGACGGTGAATCTGCAGCGGCGCTCGGCGTTCCTCCTATTCCTGATGTGGCGCAGGTGATTGCCGCGCCGCGCCCACCTAAAGTGGGCAATACCAAGCTAGTGTCTATCGCTGTTACGGATGATGTGCCGTTGCGTGATGTGTTGTTCGAGCTTGGGCGATTGGCAGATGTAGATATTGAAATTGGCCCTGGGCTCTCAAATCGCGGTATTAACCTTCGCGCAAAAGATAAGCCGTTTAATCAAGTCATTGAGCGCATTTCAGATTTGGCTGGGTTACGCTATTCGGTGAAAAATGGTGCGTTGCGTGTGGAGCGCGATACGCCGTATTTCAAAAACTACACGCTCGATTTTCTCAACATCGTGCGCTCTAGCACAAGCAATGTGAATGTGACGAGTAATGTGCTTTCCTCTTCAGTGGGTGGCGGTAGCAGCGGTGGTGGCAGCACGGGCAATAGCAGCACAAGCGGTGGCGGTGGCGGCGGTGGCGGTAGTTCTAGCGGAGTATCAACGGGAACCACCAGCAGCATCACTGCGGGGTCTGAAAGTGATATTTGGTCTTCACTTGAAGCCAGCATAACTGAAATTTTAAATACGTCGGCAAGTGCAGCAGATTTAGCAGGGGCGGCTACTGCAGGCATTGGATCAGCTGGTACAGAGGGTGCAGCGGGAGCGGCTGGTACAACAGCTGGAGGTGGTGGTGCGGGTGCTTCGGGTGGTGCAAGCGTAAACTTCGTGGTGAACCGTCAGGCGGGAGTGCTTTCGGCCAATGCGACTGAGCGTCAGCACGACAAGCTTGCGATGTATTTGAAATTGCTGGAACGTAATTCTTCTGCGCAGGTGCTGATTGAAGCGAAGATTGTAGAAGTAACCTTAAACGATCAATTCCAATCAGGCATTAACTGGAGCAATCTGGTTGGTTCTATAGATAGCAGTAATATTAGTCTTGGTTCATTCCAGCCAAATGGTGGTATCAACGATTTCTCACTAGGCTCAAACGGTGCGATTACCTTCACGCTTGAAAACGGGAATCTTGATGCCGTGTTGCAGATGACCCAGCGTTTTGGTACCACGCGCACACTTTCAAGCCCACGCCTACATGCGATTAATAACCAACAGGCTGTTTTAACGTTTGCACAAAACCGCGTGATACAAACCTGCAGCATCACTGAAGGTGACAGCGCAACGGCAACCGATACCGGCACTGTAACGCAGGGGCCTTCCTATGAGTGTGAAGTTTCGACGATTCCTATTGGTATTATTCTCAATATCATGCCGTCTATCAATCTGGATTCGCAGGAAGTAACGCTCAATGTACGCCCTACATTGTCACGTCAGATTGATCAGGTAGAAAACGCCTCAACACGCCTCGCTGCGCGCGCTCTTCAGGATGATGAGCTGCAAAGCTTTATCCCAATTATTGAGGTGCGTGAGATTGATTCTGTCATGAAAATCAAATCTGGTGCGGTGATGATTATCGGCGGTCTGATGGAAGATGGCGCAAGTAATGAAGAGCGTGGCGTACCTGGCGTGAGTGAAATTCCGTGGTTGGGTAATGCATTCAAGAGCCGTAGTGAGTTGTCTCAAAAACGTGAATTGATTATTTTTATCAAAGCTACTGTAGTTAATTCTTCGGGATCTGCTGACCCAATAGACCGCAGTATCATGAAGAAATACACGACTGACGCACGTCCGATTTAGCTATGTTCACTAATATCCGCTATGTATTGCTAACCGCCATTCGTGACCGGCTTTTTGCAGGTCTGATTGTGGGTATATTGTTTGCGACCTATATCTCAAGCGCGATGGGCTCGACCGCGATGCTTGAGCCGCAACAGATGACGATTGCGTTTGCTGCCGCTATCTCGCGCATTATTGTGATGGTGGGAATTATCGTATTTATTGCGTTTCATATTCGTGGCGCGTTTGAAAGCCGCGAAATTGACTTACTGCTCTCGCGCCCTATTAGCCGCGCCACACTCGTGATGTCGTACTGGTTTGGTTTTGTGGTGGTAGCTACCTTGCTGTGCATACCCGCGATGGCGGTGCTTGCAGTGCTTGGTATTTTGGATGCAAAAGGGTATGCGCTGTGGTGCCTGAGCCTGGTGCTGGAATCTTGGCTTGTAGTATCGCTTGCATTATTTGCTGCGGTAACGCTGAGGAGCGGCGTGGTAACGGTGCTTGCTGGGCTTGGGTTTTACACCTTGTCGCGCATGATTGGTTTTTTCGTCGCCACCACCAAATCGGGCATGCTGTTTGAAAGCACGCTGCTCAATGAAGCCCTGCGATTTGTGATGAAAGCTATTTCTTCTGTCATACCGCGGATGGATTTTTTTGGTAAAGGAAGTTGGCTGGTATATGGACCCGAAACCATGCAGGCCTTGTGGTTGTTTGTAGCGCAAGGGGCGATATTTATTCCGCTACTGCTTGCTGCGACCATCATTGATTTTTCACGGAAGCAGTTTTAGCGATGCGTGCAGCCATTGCAGTATTGATGCTTGCTCTTGCTGCGCAAGGCGGGTTCTGGTGGAAAACACGCAGTATTATTCCCGAAATGACGATTGTGCCTGATGTGCCAGGAGAAGCCACGGTGAAAGCATTGTCGCTCGGTGATGAGCAGGTATTTTTCAGATTTCTCGCACTGAATGTGCAAAATGCAGGTGATACTTTTGGTCGATTTACTGCCCTGTATAAATACGATTTCAATAGGCTGTATCACTGGTTCAATCTGCTTGATACGCTCGATAACCAGTCGAACTATGTGCCCAGCATGGCGACGTATTATTTTAGCCAGACCCAGCATAAACCTGATGTAAAATACATCGTGGATTATCTGGAAAACCATGCGAAGGGCCGTGTGAAGGACAAATGGTGGTGGGTGGTGCAGGCCGTGTATTTGAGCAATCACAAGCTGGAAGATAAAGACCGCGCACTGGAACTTGCGAATATGTTGAAAGATGTAAAAGATATACCGCTATGGGCGCAGCAGATGCCTGCCTTCATTCACGAACAACGTGGTGAGATGGAAGAGGCGAGTGCCATCATTGAGAATATTTTGAAAAGTGAACAACAACTTAAACAGGGCGAGCTGAACTTCATGTATTTCTTTTTGAAAGACCGCACCAAACGCCTAGATGAATTAAAAGGCGATTTGAAAGCAGCGCAGAAGCGCCACACACCAGGCGCAGATGAGCCGAAGCCTGTGGAGGGGTTGTTAGCTAAGTAACGAAACGTCGCGTTGTTCGTATTCTTTAATGGTTTCTTCAATACAGTGTGCAAAGTGCGCTACCGCTTCTTCCTCTGATGCAAAATAGCGGGGATTAGTTTTTGATCCGCGATCGCTGAAATAGACGCACCAGCCAGAGGAGGTCTGTTCAATACCGAATACATCACCACCGCCAAGTGTGCCACTCAGTGCATATAAATACTCAGGCACATGTTCAGCGTGAAGGCGTGCGAGCAAGGCTTCGAGTGTCATTGCTAATGTAACTCTTTAGCGCCAAAGCAATGCACGGGGGTGGGAAAGGTGCGTGTGCGCACGGCTTCGGCGTAGGCGGTGATGCCTTTGCTGATTTCAGAGCGTATATCGGCAAATTGCTGCACGAATTTGGGGGTGTGCTCAAACAGGCCGAGCATGTCTTCGGTGACTAACACCTGACCATCGCACGCAGGAGAGGCACCGATGCCGATGGTAGGGATTTTGACCCGAGCGGTGATGTCGCGCGATAGCGGTTCTTCGGTGGCTTCGATAAGAAGGGCGAATGCGCCTGCTTCTTCGCAAGCGAGCGCATCTTCGAATATACGCTTGTGCGAGGCTTCGGTTTTACCTTGCGTTTTATAGCCACCATGGGTGTGCACATGCTGCGGCTTAAGGCCGATATGGCTCATCACGGGAATGCCGCGCTCGGTGAGCATACGCACGATAGGGGCAAGTTCTTTGCCACCTTCGAGCTTCACGGCAGCGCAGCCTGTATCTTTGAGCATTTTGGCGCAGTTAAGAAATGCCTGCTGTGCTGAGGCCTGATAGCTGCCAAACGGCATATCGGCAATCACCAGCGCTCGCTGCGAGGCTTTCACCACCGCTCGGGTGTGATTCACCATCATATCGAGTGTGACGGGAAGGGTGGATTCAAACCCGTAGAGCACCATGCCGAGTGAATCGCCGACCAGCAGAATATCGGCATGTGCGTCGATGAGGCGAGCCATGGGCGCGGTATAGGCGGTGAGCGCCACAATAGGTGTTTTACCCTTGAGCGCTTGCACGTCATTCACAGTAAAGCGTTTGATGCGCGTGGGGCTAGGTGCTTGGGACATGCGATTGATCCTGAGGGACAGCGTTTGGAACATTATCGGGCTTGGCGGGCAGGCGTGCGGTGATGGTGGTACCTTTGTTCACTTCGCTTTCAATGAACAATTGCCCACCCA
>JAIXZB010000190.1 GCA_027489915.1 Rickettsiales bacterium
GATGATGATTTTCAAGATGTATGCGATCTGGCAGGGTTAGACCCCACCTTCGTAGCATCCCGCGCCAAACGCGCGCTTGCAGGCGGATGCAAATGGCGCCTTCCCGCAGGGCAAGGATGGCGAACAAAATCCAAACACACCGCAAAACCACGCTGCACAAAGGAGTCCGTATGAGCTTTAGCACCAAACGCGGGCGCCCCGCACAGCCAAAACTCGCGCGCGACAATGGCACACCCGAACTGCAATCAAAAAAATCCTTGGGTCTTACCAGCGAAGCCATTGATATCTGCCTAGAGCGCAGATTGATAACACGTGAACAGCACTGGGCAGGCCTGCATTATCGCTGGCTTTACACAGTGCGCTACGGCGCCCCATCACTCAGCAGCCATTGGTGGCGTCTAAGCGGCGAATCTTCGGGCCCAAGAACCGATAATATCTCTTGGCGCACCTCGCGCGAACAAGAATACACTTTGGCACGAGATGCACTCATGCACAAAAAACTTTATGAATGCGTAATGCAGATTGCAGTATATAATGAAACCCCATGTTTTTTGCGATCCAATCTATTGCAACTCGCACTATGTAAACCTGCACTCCTTTCGCGAATTGAATCCGAACAGCATCAGTTTGCCTCAGGACTCGAGCTACTCGCAGGCTTGTGGCGAACAATCACTCATCGACAATCCGAGTAATCAAGCATGCATAAAATACACATAAAATTTTGCGACATTTTTACCATGCCATTCAAAATTAAGCATTTATTTGATTGTATAATTTGCAATTATTTGTTATGTTTAAAGTGAAGAGGCGTTACACTACCTCTATCGTTCACCATTTGGAGTTCACCATGAAAACACTCATGAATAAATTCGTTTCAAACGAATCAGGCGCGACCGCAATCGAGTATGGCCTCATTGCTGCACTGATTTCTGTTGTATGTATTCTTGCATTCGGAACCATCGGTTCACGTTTGAACACCAAGTTCAACAACATTGGCACTGCACTTCAATAGATCCAGATTTGAAAAAGGACTTAATCTCATGAAGAGCTTTTTGAATAAATTTGCTTCCAGTGAATCAGGTGCTACTGCAATCGAATACGGCCTCATTGCTGCACTCATATCTGTAGTATGTATTCTGGCATTCGGAACCATTGGTTCTAACCTGAATACTAAATTCAATAACATTGGTACAGCTTTACAATAGTATTGAGAGTCGCCAAAAAAGGGGAGCATTTTGCTCCCCTTTTTTATTGGCATTCTATCTAACTTAGCGCTACCCTAAATGCAAATGTAGGGCATGTATGAAAACTTCAATTTCCCTTTTCTTAAAGAACACATCTGGCGCAACCGCCATTGAATATGGCGTTATTGCAGCCCTTATATCCGTCGCCATCATCGGTGGTGTAGTTGCACTAGGAGATGGGCTGGGCGCAAGCAGCAATAGCACCAGCAAAAAAGTAGTAGAAGCAATCGATTAATTATTACTGCTTAAGCTGCAATTCTCTGAGCACCTGCTGTAACTGTTGCGATAATTGTTCAGGTGCGATTGGTAAAGCACCCAGCGCAGCCTTCGCCTCGGGAGCCGAGCTGGATTGCAACGCTTGCAATGAACCTAGCGCCTGCAAATTATAATCATACGCTTGCCCATAATCAGGCGAAACCCCACCCTCGCCCATGTAGAGGGAGCCTAATTTAAGCTGGGATAAAATTCCATATTCCCCCATACCAGCACCATTTTTATACCAAGCAAGCTGCGAATCCAGATCATCGCCGCCCGATTGGCCAATACTCTGCCCCGCCATAAAGCTTCCAAATGCTGCCTTAAGTTTATCAGTGGGCGACTGCCCCCATCCTGTCGATGCACCAGCTCCACCCTGTATCATCTCGCGTACTTTATCCATCGATACTATGGAAGATGCAGCGCCTCCTCCACTCCAACTTGCTCCCGAATTTAGCTTCTGCGTAAGCGACTGCCACTGCTCACTAACAGAAGACTGCAGTCCCTCTCCTCCACCAGACCAGTCCTTAGCGCCTCCAAGCTTCGAAGATGCCAGCCCCGTTAAATCATTAAGCGCCACAAGCATACCCTGCAGCCCACTACATACAGACTGCCCCATATTACCTGTTGAACTCAGCATATTCTGACAGCTCGTAAACAACGATCCCGATCTGTTCAAAATCATAGGCGCGGCAAAAGCAAATATCCCAATAAGCACGATGATGCCTATTAACCCAGGCCCCCTGCGACGTCTACGCGAGCCAAATATCAATCCCATAACCAGACCCATAGTTAAAATTTATATGATAATGACTATACACTTATCCACTACCGCCAACAACTCATGTACCTGCCCCTTAAAATAGGGTAATCACACTCTACGTAGCCTATGCCAAAAATAAATTACTTTAATTTTCAACTATATATTAACGTTTTGATGTTAATTACTTAGAAATCACCACTCAATCATCTCTTCGCATCATGCCATATTTCCTATTTTTCCCTCAAATGTAATAGAAGTGTCACACTTTTTTCTTTCCAATTAGATACAATTGTAGTAATTAATAATTAATTAACCATTACATTAACCTGAGTTTAATAAAATTCAGTGTATATTGCAGAACAACAAGGAGTCACCCCATGGCAATCATTTTCGGCATAGATACTACCACCATCAACCCAACAGGTCCAGGCGGTACAACCGATGCCCGCGATGTATTCCAGTGGTTTTCTACATCATATCTTTCAAACGGAGTACGCCCCTCATCAACGCTCTTAAGCGCTTGGGCTGCAGATAAGATCCCATTCCACACAGGACTTGAAAATACAATTCTAGGTACCGCTGCCAATGACACAATCGCAGGCGATAGCGGAACTACCTTAAACGATAACATCCGTACTGGTGATGGTGATGATCTCGTTTGGTCAAACGAAGGTGATGACTACATTGAAGGCGGCAATGGTAACGATGACCTGAGCGCGTGGATTGGCAATGATACGATTCTTGGCGGCGATGGATTCGATGTAATGCGCGGCGATGCTGGCGATGACCTTCTCTATGGCAACACTGGCAACGACACGATTTACGGCTGGACTGGAAGCGATACCATTTTCGGTGGCGAAAACGACGATATTATTTCAGGCGAAGATGGTAACGATATTATCGATGGCGGCCTGGGCAACGATCAACTCTATGGCTTCGCAGGCGATGACACACTAGATGGTGGCGACGGTATCGATGCCATTTTCGGTGGTGAAGGTGCAGATATTGCATGGGGCTCAGCGGGCAATGACTTTATCACAGGCGAACAAGCCAACGATACACTTCGTGGTGGCGACGGCGATGATTTCGTCTACGGCGGTGAAAACGAAGATTTGATATATGGCGACGAAGGCAACGACAGCGTTTCAGGCTGGACGGGTAACGATACCGTCTATGGCGGCAATGGTAACGATCACGTGTATGGTTGGGATGGTGAAGATCGCCTTTTTGGTGAATCGGGCAGCGATACTATTTACGCTGATGCAGGTAACGATTATGCCGAAGGTGGCGATGGAAACGATACCGTATATGGCTGGACAGGTGATGATACCTTAAACGGCAACAACGGTGATGATTACATCAAAGGCGAACGCGGTAACGACCTTGAATTCGGTAACGATGGCAACGACAGCCTCTACGGCCATCAAGGTAACGACAGTCAGCGCGGCGGTAATGGCGATGATTCAATTTATGGCGGTAGCGATTCAGATTGTATTGAAGGCGATGATGGAAACGACACCCTCTATGGCGGTCTATATGTAGATCCAGGCAATGGTGATGATGGCGTAGACACGGGTGATCGCCTCGCTGGTGGCCGCGGCAACGACCTTATCGACGGCATGCAAGGCGATGATACCGCATGGGGCGGTTCCGATAAAGATACCATCTACGGCAGCGATGGTAACGATGTACTCTACGGCGACACCCGAGAAGTATCCTGCTCCGACAACCCTGGTGGCCAATCAAACGAAGATGACGATTCAATCTTCGGTGGAACGGGTAACGACTATGTTGAAGGTGATGGCGGCAATGACACTATTCGCGGTGAAGATGGTAACGATACCCTTTACGGCGAAGAGGGTAACGACGATATCTGCGGCGGCACTGGAAATGACTACGTAGGTGGCGGCAACGGTAACGATTACCTACTTGGTGCTCAAGGTGATGATTCCGTAGCGGGCAACACAGGCAATGATATCATCGTAGGTGGCTCTAATAAC
>JAIXZB010000203.1 GCA_027489915.1 Rickettsiales bacterium
CTAGCGAAAGTGGCTTTGATCCTGGTGCGCCTGCTCCTGAGATGCAGCGCGATACGCCTGCAGAGACGGGTACGGGCGGTATTTACTAAACCTTATTTGGAATTTTGACATGCGTGCAGATATTGCAGCTTTATCTGAACAGATTTCTCAATCCGAAGCCTTGCTTCGGAGGTGTCTTTGACTGGGATAATTTGGTTACTCGGCGCGATGAACTAAATGCTCTCGCAGAAGACCCGACACTTTGGGATAGCCCCACTAAGGCTCAGGAGTTACTTAAAGAACGCACCCGTCTAGACCGTATAGTGACTGATTGCGAAGCAATGCGGCGTGAACATCAGGATACGCTTGCTTTGATAGAAATGGCGGAAGCAGAATCGGATGAGGCATTGATTGAAGATTCGGTGCGGGGGCTGCAAGCGTTAGCGGAGCGCATCGCGAAGCTTGAGCTTGAAAGCCTGCTTTCGGGTGAAGCAGATGCTAATGATTGTTTTATTGAAATTCACCCAGGTGCGGGTGGAACAGAAAGCTATGATTGGGCTGCGATGCTTTACCGCATGTATATCCGCTGGGCGGAAAGACGTGGATTTAAGGTGGAGATCATCGATGAGCAGGCAGGTGATGAGGCGGGGATAAAATCGACTACACTAAAGATTATGGGGCATAATGCTTACGGGTGGTCGAAAACGGAATCGGGGGTACATCGGTTGGTGCGCATTTCCCCGTTTGACTCGAATGCGCGGCGTCATACCAGTTTTGCGAGTGTGTGGATATACCCTGAGGTGGATGACACTATTGAGATTGTGATTGAGGAAAAAGATTTGCGTATCGATACTTACCGCGCATCGGGTGCGGGTGGGCAACATGTGAATAAAACCGATTCGGCGATTCGTATTACCCATATTCCCACCAATATTGTGGTGGCGTCGCAAAACTCGCGCTCGCAGCATCAGAACCGCGCAGAGGCTTATAAAATGCTGCGCGCACGTTTATATGAAGCGGAATTGCAAAAGCGTGAAGCGGCGGTAGATGCACTCAATGCCACCAAGACGGATAATGCGTGGGGGCATCAGATTCGTTCGTATGTTTTGCATCCTTATCAGATGGTTAAGGACTTGCGCACGGGAGTGGAAACAAGCAATACCCAAGCGGTGTTGGATGGGGATATTGATATGTTTGTCAATGCGGCGCTGGCTGCCCGTGTGAAGGGCAGTGCTGAAAAAATCTAGCTTTTAGTCGATTTTTGCTCTAACCCGCGCCTATGGAATACGCTGTAAATAGCCTTGGCATTGCAAAACCTCCCGCACAAACACGTATTGTGGTTGCGATGTCGGGCGGTGTGGATTCTTCTGCTGTAGCCGCGCTCTTGCACGGCGAGGGATATGAGGTGATTGGTATCACCCTGCAATTATACGATTACGGTGCGGCAGTGGGCAAGAAAGGAGCGTGTTGCGCTGGGCAGGATATTCAGGATGCACGCAATGTGGCAGAAAAACTGGGCATCCCTCATTACGTGCTGAATTACGAGAGCAAGTTTAAACAATCGGTGATGGATGATTTTGCGGATACGTATCTTGCGGGTGCTACTCCTATACCTTGTGTGCGATGTAATCAGAGTGTGAAGTTTAAGGATTTGCTGGCAACTGCGCGCGATTTGAACGCGGATGCTATGGCAACGGGACATTATGTGCAACGCGTTATGGTAGATGGCAAAGCCCAGTTGCTGCGTGGTGTAGCTGATGACAAAGACCAGAGTTATTTTTTATTTGCCACAACGCAAGAGCAGCTTGATTTTCTGCGGTTTCCGCTAGGTGGTATGCATAAGGAAGAAACTCGCAAATTAGCTGAGCGTTTTGGTCTGGCGAATGCAGATAAGCCCGATAGTCAGGATATTTGTTTTGTGCCCACGGGCGGTTATGCGCAGGTGATTGAGAAATTACGCCCTGGTGCTTGTGAGCCTGGTATTATCATTGATGTTAATGGGAATGTACTGGGTGAACATAAGGGAATTATTCATTACACCGTGGGACAGCGGCGTGGTCTTGGAGTAAGTGCTGAGGCGGCTCTTTATGTCGTAAAGCTAGATGCTGAAAAGAAGCAGGTCGTTGTTGGGCCAAAAACAGCGCTAGCGCACCATTCCTTCTTTTTGGAAAGCTGCAATTGGTTAGTAGAGGCCACGGAAGAAGATCGTATTGATGGGGTGCATGTAAAAATGCGTTCTATGCAGCAGCCAGTTAGAGCATCGATTGTTGTGTTGGCTGGTGGTGGTGCAAGGGTTGATCTTGAAGAGTCACATGAAGGAATTGCTCCAGGGCAGGCCTGTGTTTTTTATCAAGATAACAAAGTGCTTGGCGGTGGCTGGATAACAAGAGAGCATTTAGATAGAATGGCAATTGCTGAAGTAAAACATGTGTCACATACGCATGTTTAATTCTCTTTAGGGTTTCGTAATATATCGGCGACTTCTTTTCCCCAGTCTTTGACCATACGATCTTGAATTGACTGGTAGCGTGCCATTTGGCCGCTGTTGAACATGGAAATGATGAACTGTGCAAATATAGGTGTTGCGAATAGCAAGAGCCACCCGAACCCTGCAGAGGCGTAGACAACCAGCCATGTGAAGGGATCACTCATGAGTTCCGTTACATAGCCGCCTTGTGTGCCATTATTTCTTAAAATTTCGGCCATGTAAGGAATTACGCCTGAGAGATTGCACGCCAGTACTGTGTGGTATCTGGTTTTGCTTGAGGTCCTGTCTAGGTAATATGCCACGATTGATGGAAGTAATGCTATCATAAGGAAGATGAAGCCTGTTTTAAATATGGCTATTGATCCTATGCTTCCTAGTATAAGCAATATCATTGTTTTTGTATTACTTTTGGCTGGCTTGCTATTTGATGTTTTTTTCGCTGTTTTTGCTTTTGCCATGCTTACCATCCCATAAAATCAGATAATATGACGTAGCATGTCACAAATAATATAGAATAAGACATGATAAATGCGATTCTGGACCCAAGCTCAGACGCCATTCTTTCGATGACTTTGGGATTTTGTAATCTGCTTATTCTTTCACCATTTACCTGATAAATTGCTATGGCTTGAGAAAACCCATCGTGGTCGCGGCTAGCTATTTCGCGGCTGATGATGATGTTTATGACATCACTCAAATATCCAGAGCTAGCTGCAGGCTTCAGTTGAAGTTTGAGTTTTCGTCTGATGCTGCGGTTGTGTATTGAGTCTAGCATGGTTTCGATATGCATGGCTGCCCACGTACACAGACCTGGCATAGGGTTCTTATCATTGCGTGATTGAGCTTTTGCAATGATTTTCATCATTATCAGTTCTTGGTTGTTTGCCAGATGGGGAATATTTGAAAGTTCATTGATTTTTATAACTTTTCCCATGTCGGTTTTGCTGCCTATGAAGGCTGCAATGTGCCTGTCTACCAGGCTTGCTGAGTGATTGCGTTTAGCGAGTACATCGAGTGTTTTGAGAAGGTCTGAAATGGTAGTAACGTGATAGCCGATAACCAATGGGCTTTGGCAGGGAAGGTTGGGATTCATGTCATATAGTGCCCTTTCCAAACCGAAGCCAAGGCTTTGCATTTTCAAGTGGGTACGAACACGCTGAAGTCTCCAAAGAATTTGCGAGTATTCTGGATTTTTACTCGCTTCCATCATTTCGGCCCAATAATTGGGTATGTCGCCATCGATAATATCAAGTAGCTGCTGCATTTCGGTGGTCATGCTGCGTTCTATGAAATCGGCAAGTGCAGTGCCTAAGCCATCGATGCGAGCGGAAACAAGCCGTGTTCTGAATGGGCCTATCGGGTCGAGAGTGCTTATGATGCGCGTAAGCATGTCGCTGTTTTGGCGCTCGGATGCTGAGCTTTCAGATCCAGAGATTCGAATAGCGCGTAAAATATATTCCGCTATTTCGGGCTTGTGCAGGCTCATTTCTGCCCAACGATCAAGCTTTAATGCTCTTACATCTTTAATGGCTTCACGCCATTTTTGATGCATGCGGAATGCGAGTGCCCGCTGACTGAAGAAATCTTCATTATCAAAGGTAATAGGGCGAACAGAATCATGCGTTGATGACGCATTTATCATGTTAAAACGCTTGCCGTTTAGCCATTGGTTCAGTTGATCTAAGCCCCAGCGCTCGGTGGGGTTATCATTTAATATGCCTCTAAAGAAATCTTGTAGCCCATCTGGGAAATCAATTTTATTGGCAAACACATTGTATATACCAACAGTCAAGGCTTCATTGATGAGCTGTTCTTTGGTTTTCTTTTTTAGGTTGTCCAATCCATATAGGAGTTCATAGGTTAGTACACCTATCGCATAGACATCAATTTTCTCATTCCCTGCTCCTTTGCCGGCATTGTCTGCCATCATGCGCTCTAGAGGCTCATACACATGATGTTGTTCAAATCCTGTGGGATGGCTTATGCACTCGCCTAGTTGCAGCACGTCACCAATAAACACGTTGCCAAGGTTTATATTGCCATGAACAATTTGTTTTTCTTTAAGAGATAATAATGCCTTGCAAAGTGGCCCGAGTATTATTTCTTTTATGATATGTTCTTGGTTTATGGTTTGTTTTGCGGTGATTGTAACCAAGCTCGGCCCTGAGGGCTTATCGAGAATAACAACGTTAAAGGCTTCGTTCTTTGCGGTAAGAAAAACGGTTCCGTGGGCCAATATCGTTAAGAGGTGGGGGTGTTGTGATCCAATTAGGCTTTCGATGGCTTGCGTGCGGTAATTGAAGCTGCGCTTCATGACCAATGCGTATATTTGCCTGTTGGGATTGGTTGCGTCAGAGGCTTCGAAGGCTGTTGCACAGCTTGTGCTGAATTGTGGGAGTGGGCTATTTGCATTGATAATAAAGCGATCTAAAAGTTGATCGCGTTCGCTTCCCCCGAGGATATAATTGGGCTGATAGCTATCGAGCAGATCTTTAAGACCTGTATCTACGCGCTCTTCTAAGAGAGCAGAGGATCCTGTGCGAAGGTCCATAACTTCCCTGTATTTTTTTCTATATTACCAAAAAAATACAGCAGCGTATAGTGCTCTGCTACAGGATTATGGAGTGAACGGATCTTTTACCAGAATCGTGTCTTCGCGGTCGGGGCTGGTCGATAGCATGGCGACTGGGCAATCAATCAATTCTTCTATGCGGCGAATATATTTTATGGCCTGTGCAGGGAGCTGTGCCCAGCTTCGCGCGCCGCGCGTTGAATCCTGCCAACCCTCCATGGTTTCATAGACAGGTTGTACATTGGCTTGTGCTTCTGCATCTGCGGGCAAGTAATCATAATGTGTGCCGTTAAGCGTGTAGCCTACGCAGATGGATATTTCTTTCATGCCGTCAAGGACATCAAGTTTGGTAAGTGCAATGCCATTGATGCCACTTAAGGTGATGGCTTGTTTTACCATGACGGCATCGAACCAGCCACAACGGCGTTTGCGGCCTGTTACGGTGCCAAATTCATGGCCGCGCTCGCCAAGATATTGCCCTACTTCGTTGGCCTGTTCTGTGGGGAATGGGCCCGAGCCGACGCGCGTGGTGTAGGCTTTGGTGATGCCCAGCACAAAGCCAATGGTACCAACGCCACTGCCACTGCCGATGGTTGCAGAGCCCGCTAGCGTGTTGGATGAGGTGACAAATGGGTAGGTGCCATAATCCACATCGAGCATGATGCCTTGTGCGCCTTCAAAGAGAATACGTTTTCCTTGTTTGCGGTATTCTGCGAGCAATCGCCACACTGGTGTTGCAAAAGGAAGTATTTTAGGTGCCATTTCAAGCAGCGGGGCGAGGATTGCTTCTTCTTGCATGGGCTCCATGCCTGATGCGGTTAGCAGCACGTTGTGATGCGCTAAAATAGCTGCAATTTTGGTTTTGAGTGTTTCGGTATTGTGCAAATCACATACACGAATGGCGCGGCGGGCCACTTTATCTTCATAGGCGGGGCCTATGCCGCGACCTGTGGTGCCAATTTTACTATCGCCGCGGAGTGTTTCTGCAGCTGCATCCAGCATAGGGTGAATGGGCAGAATTAAGCAGGCATTCTCTGCGATTTTGAAGTTGTCGGGAGTGATGCTAACGCCGTGGCTACGAATGGTATCCATTTCTTTGAGTAGAGCTTGAGGATCTATGACTACCCCATTGCCTATAATGCTCATTTTGTTTTGGCGTACTACGCCTGATGGTAACAGGCTTAGTTTGTAGGTTTTGCCATCAATAACCAGCGTGTGTCCTGCGTTGTGTCCACCTTGGAATCGTACCACTACGTCGGCGCGCTCAGACAACCAATCGACGACTTTCCCTTTGCCTTCATCTCCCCATTGCGAACCAACTACTACTACGCTTTTCATTTATAACTCAATTATTTGGAGGTTAATTCTATTGTAGTGCCTTCGATGTGCAGATGGCTGCACCCTAATGCTTTCGCTTCTTGCTTTAAGGCATTGCTGTATAATAAAATAGTTTCAAATCCTTTGGTGTGCCATGCGCGCAGGTCTGCCATGGAACTATGGCCGCTAATGCCAATTTTTTTAGGCTCTTCCGGGGTGCCGAGTGCTGCTAAGATATCGTCGATATAGAATGTAAATCCAACGGCTTCCTCGCCATTTTTGCAGGTGTAATGACCGCCCCTGCCGATTTCGAGCGCAGGCTCGCACAGGAAAAGTGAGAAGGCGATACCGCTATAATAGCTGAAGCCGCGCGTTTCGAGAATATCAAGCGTAGTTGGGATCTTAACACCACGTTTTGATAGTGATGCGAGCAGCAGTGTTACTTCAGAAACCGCTTTGCTGAGCGGGCTTGATTGTGTGCGCTCGGCTAATATCTTGAGCAAAGCGAGCGC
Organism: Rickettsiales bacterium; assembly: GCA_027489915.1. GTDB lineage: Bacteria > Pseudomonadota > Alphaproteobacteria > Rickettsiales > UBA3002 > JAIXZB01. The sequence continues at coordinate 6,869 of JAIXZB010000203.1, forward strand.
AGAGTCTGTGGATCCAGAGGTATCAACAATATCTGCAATGAATGTTGCGTTGTTCGCGCGCAGGGCAGAGCTATCTTTGCGCGACACTGCTTCGCGGATGGTGTTTTTGTCCTGCTCTGTATGTTCTGCAATGAGTTCTTCGAGCAGGGCGGGGACTGAAATATCTAAACTTAGATTTGAAAGGCTTAAATCTTGAAGTGCTTCGAGAGGGATTGCTATTACCTCGGCATCGAACTCGATATTGTTTGCGCCAAACAGCTCGATTCCAATTTGCGTGTGCTGGCGACGGGTACGCAAGGATTCTGGGGCTGTGCGGAGTGTATAGCCGGCGTAGGAAAGACGTAATGGGCGCGCTTCCTGCTTCAGCGAGCTTTCGGCTATACGGCTTATCTGAGTAGTTATATCGGCTCTCAACGCTAACATTTCGCGCGATAAGGGATCCATGAGGCGAAACGCCTGACGAGAGGTGGCTGCTCCCTGATCGGCAAGCAGGCTCGATTCATATTCCATAAGAGGAGGTATTACTGGCTGGTAGCCAAATTTTGTAAAGGTGCGTAGCATATGATAAATGACGCGGAACTCTTGCGCTGCGTAGGGTGGCAGCACATCGGGTAGGCCAGAGGGGAGAGGCAACAATGACATGGCGTAAGCTCTAAAGCGCCAGTGGCGGCTGGTCAACCCAAGATATGCGTATCATGCATATGGAGTGGCAATCAGGAGCATATAGTCATTCATTTTGAGCAGATATTCACGCCATGCTTTACTATAGATACCTAGATTAAAGCAATCACGGGCTAGTTCCTGACGCTGGCTGTCTAGTATGGCTAAATCTGGAGTTTTCTGGTTCAGATTTGTGGTAATTCTTTCGATGCAGTCTTTAATACGGCCATGGGCGCTAAGGCTTAGGTAATCTGCAAATTTGGGATCACTCAATTTCAGTGCATGCAGTGCAAATTTACGTGCTTCTCCTATAGTGAGCGTGGATACTGGCTGTCCGAACCTGTTGATGGTTGGGAAACCCTTTAATGATAGCTCTATTAATTGTTGTTCGACCGCCTGCATCATAGATAATGTTATGAAAACTCGGCCACGGAAATTATGGCTGTAATTTTCGATTGATGCGCCGTTGTGCATGAGATTGGTTTTTATCATACCTTTGATGATATCTTGGCCGCGAATGATGCTGCCATCGCTTGCAATGTGGGTGGCGTGAAAAAACTGGTTCCATGTTATCAGTGATGCATCTTGTGCGCTCATCAGTGCATCGACCGTTTCGGTAAGCAATGCAATGAGATGGGATGTATCCAGAGGTGGATTACCGTGCTTGCCGCCTATAATTCCTGCTGCGTGATTGAGTTCTGCAGCTGTTATTAATGGGCGATTAAGTTGGAATCCATAGCGCTCGAGTTGTAGAGCCATAAACTGCATGTAGTAATTATCAAAATACTCCATCAGGCGCTTGCGGCCATTCTCTCGGGTGTCGCCTTTTTTCAGTATAGGTTTGGTCGCAAGTGCATTCGCTACATTATGTGCAAAGCCATGGTGCACCAGAAGTCCGCTGAAGGTGTCTTGCGCCTCTGATGGGGGCTTGGGCTTCATAATAGAGATGTGACTATTCGCCCTGGCTCTTACTGAAGCCCTCTACACCATCAAAGGTGAAGAGATTCTCGATTTTTAAGAAATCGATGTTTGCCTCTGCGCAGCGTTTGAGAAGGTCGGCGATTTGAGCGTGGGTGATGGTTTCGCCTTTGGGGGGGAGAAAACGCGCCCTGAAACGGTCGGTGTAATCCATTTCTGTAATGATATTTGGCCACACCTTGAGGCCCTTGCATGACAGTAGGCTTAGCTTAAGTTTCTCGGTTGAGATCTGTGTCATGAGAGTGCCTAGCTCATTAATGTCTTTACCGCGCCATGTGATGAACAAATCAACGCCTACTAATTCGCGTTTTTCTTTTGCTTCCACCATTACTGCATGAATTTCTTCATTATTCGCACGTGCTTTGTATTTCACAGGGCGGTAAGTGTTTGGTTCTGCGCCGAGGTGGTCGATAACCGCTTGGGCGAATTCTTTAGTTCCTAGCTTGGTTTTGCTCATTTCATTAAAGATATCGACGGTATGCAATCCAGCTTCGATGGTGGCAAGCCATGCGTTGTGAATGGTGGTTGCGGTTTCCACATCGCCTAAATGCACGAGCATCATGATAGCGCCGTGAAGCAGGCCTGAGGGATTGGCAATATTTTTGCCTGCAATATCGGGGGCTGAGCCGTGAATGGCTTCAAACATCGCGTATTTCGCGCCGATATTGGCCGAGCCTGCAAGACCAACCGAGCCAGATACTTCAGCGGCGATATCGGAGATGATATCACCAAATAGGTTTTCGGTTACGATGACATCAAAAATATGGGGTTTGCTGGCGATACGGGCTGAGCCGATATCGACAATATAATGTTCAGGGGTGATTTGTGGGTATTCTGCTGCGATGCGGTTGAAGGCATCGTGGAATGCACCATCGGTGAGCTTCATGATGTTGTCTTTGCTCATACATGTCACTTTTTTGCGACCATTTTGCACTGCATATTCAAATGCATAGCGCATAATGCGCTCAGAGCCTGAGCGGGTGATGATTTTTACGGATTGGAAAGCGTCGTGGGTCTGGCGGTATTCGATACCTGCGTAGAGATCCTCCTCGTTTTCACGGATGATGACGAGGTTCATGTTGGCATGCATTGAATTGATAAATGGGTGATAGCTCATGCAAGGGCGCACGTTGGAATAGAGTCCCAGTGCTTTGCGCATGGTAACGTTGAGGGATTTGTATCCACCACCTTGGGGGGTGGTGATGGGGGCTTTGAGCAGTGTCTTGGTGCGGCGAATCGAATCCCATGCATCTTGTGGGATGCCGGTTGTGACGCCTTTTTCGTAGAATTTTTGACCTACCTCAATGGTTTCGATGGCGATTTTGGCTTTTGCCTCAGCTAGGATTTTCAGCACAGCTTCCATGATTTCTGGGCCAATGCCATCGCCGTAAGCAACGGTTACAGGCTTTGTGGTGGCTGTATCGGCATTGAGTTTAACAACAGAGGCGGTCATGAGGAACTCCCAGAGGTTTTTCTATTTATTAACTATCAGGCGTTAAAATGGGGTTAAAGTAAAACAGGATTCGTGTTTCATGACCGATTGGGTAGATAAAATCTCCAGACAGGGGCTGCCGCGCCACAATCTGCATCTGTTGGATAATGGATTTTTGTCACGCTTGTATCAGCTTGAGGAAGCGTCGCATGTTCCTGATGAAGAGAAACTGATTGTTGTTGCGCCTCAATTAGGAATGTTAGCTGCTCAGCAAAGGCATTTTGTTTCCCCTAAGCAACAAACGCATTTATTTGAACCAGTACTCGACATGCTTTGTCAGGGGAGAAATTCTTTGGTGATTCCTGAATCGGTGTTGCGAGAATTTTATCGCAATACGTTCAAGGGAACGGATAAGGAGTTTTGTCCATTCATACGTAGTGAAGGGGATGGGTGGACATGGGCTTATCGTACACATGAAGAAATAGAGGCAAAGCAAGCGTTGCTAAAGAAGCCATGGGATGACAGAGCACTATTATTTTCTCATTTTCTGCAAGAGCGATTTGAGCGCGATGACGTCATGGTTTTTCCCAACAACGATGTGTTCTCAGCATATGCACAACGTAATCCAATTCATAAACATATTGTGATTATTCAAGACAACGCGCACAAGGCTGATGAGGCTATTGAGGCTATAACACAAGGGCTTACCAGAGAATTAGCCCCGCGATTAACGCTTTTATCTTCAGATTCGCTCTTGGGCAAGTTACTGAAGGGGATTCGCTCCGATGTTGTATATGCAAATATTGCGACTGTGATGCGCTGTTTTTGTACTCTCTCTGAAAAAGAGGGGCTGAGCGAATGGGGCGTAGAGAAGATGAATGATTTGTTTATGCAAACCTACCACCGCAATAAAGATTTTGGTGTGTATACTATCAATGAAAGCAGGCGCAACAAGGGTACTAATTTAGTATTTTGCTTCGAGAATCCAGATGTTAAGGCACGTTAAGCGGCGAATGATTTGTTGATTTCGGTGCGGATAGCGGAAATCGCTTTATCAATAGCCCCTGCATCTGGCCCCCCTGCTTGCGCCATGTCAGGTTTGCCGCCACCGCCTTTGCCACCAACGATTTCAGCCGCCATGCGCACAAGGGCAGGGGCATCTACTTTGCCGGCAATGGATTTGCCAACGGCGATGATGATAGAGGCTTTGCCCTCATAGCCTGAAGCCAAGACAATCACAGCCCCTACGTATTTTTGCTGAAGGCCGGCTGCTAAATCGCGCAGCGCTTTAGGGTCTAAATCGGGATAGGATTTACCTATGAATTCAAGGCTGCCAAGCTGTTCGGGGGCTGTATCGTCTGCACCACCACTGCCACCAAGTGCCAGTTGTTTTTTGACATCGGCTAGTTGTTTTTCGAGTTTGCGTTTTTCTTCCACCAGCGACAGCACTTTATCAAACACATCGTCTTGTTTGATTTTCATAGTCAATGCCAGCTCGCGCATTTTATTTTCTTGCTGTGCAAGATACTCAAATGCCCCCGTCTGGGTGATGGCTTCGATACGCCGGATACCGGCGGATACTGCGCCTTCGCTTACGATTTTGAATAGTCCGATATCGCCCATACGATGTACATGGGTACCGCCGCATAATTCGACGGAATAGGCGGTACTATCCTCCAGCCCCATGGAAAGCACACGCACTTCATCACCATATTTTTCGCCGAATAATGCCATGGCACCTGCGGCGATGGCTTCATCCGGTGTCATAAGTTTGGTTCCGACATCGCTGTTTTGCCAGATAACGCGGTTCACTTCCTGTTCCACGGCGTCCAATTCTTCGCGGGTGATTTGTTTGGGATGGGTAATATCAAAGCGCAGTTTATCATCGGCCACGAGGGAGCCTTTTTGGGAAATATGCTCACCCAGATGTTTCCGTAGCGCGGCATGAAGAATATGTGTGGCAGAGTGATTAGCGCGGATACGATTGCGGCGCGCTGTATCGATGGTTAGTTCTGCGGTATCGCCCACCGTAAGTGTTCCTTGCCCGATTGTTACTGCATGGGCGTGGATGCCATCGAGAGGTTTTTGCGTGTCGGTCACGGTGGCTTTGGCTTTGGCGGTGGTAAGTGTGCCGGTATCGCCCACCTGACCGCCTGATTCTGCGTAAAATGGTGTTTGGTTGGTGATGACGAATCCTGTATCGCCCTGTGTTAGCGATTCTACTTTTGCACCATCTTTGATGAGTGCTGTGATGATGCCCTGTGCTGTATCTTTGCTGTAACCTAAAAATTCGGTAACGCCTGTGGTTTCTTTAATATCGAACCAGAGCGCGCTGGAACTTGCATCGCCAGAACCTTTCCATGCAGCGCGAGCTTTTGCTTTCTGTTCATTCATCGCGGCGGTGAAGGCATCTAAATCCACGGTGATATTATCGCTGCGCAAAATATCCTGCGTTAAATCAAGCGGGAAACCGTATGTGTCGTATAATTTGAATGCAGCATTGCCAGAGAACATGGAGCCAAAGGTGACGCTGCTGCGTTCCTCTTCAAGCAATTTGAGGCCACGCTCGAGTGTTTGTTTGAAGCGTTCTTCCTCAAGTTTTAAGGTTTCGGCTATAATAGGCTCAGCCCGTTTAAGTTCGCCATAAGCATCGCCCATGGCAGCAACAAGCGCGGGCACTAGTTTATGCATCAGTGGTTCTTTGCAGCCAAGAATGTGCGCATGGCGCATGGCGCGACGCATGATGCGGCGCAGTACATACCCGCGTCCTTCATTGCTGGGCAGCACGCCATCGGCAATGAGAAAGCCGCTGGAGCGTAAATGATCGGCGATGACGCGGTGTGACGCTTCGTGCTTGGAATCTGCGTTTCGGCTGAGTTCTTTAGAGGCGCGGATGAGGGATTGGAATAAATCTATGTCGTAATTATCATGCACACCCTGCATTACGGCGGTGAGGCGTTCCAGCCCCATCCCCGTATCGATGGAAGGTTTGGGAAGGGCAACACGTGTGTCCTTATCTTTTTGTTCGTATTGCATGAATACGAGGTTCCAGATTTCGATAAAGCGATCACCATCCTGATCGGCAGATCCTGGGGGGCCACCTGCGATTTTGTCGCCATGGTCATAGAAGATTTCAGAGCAGGGGCCACAAGGGCCAGTATCGCCCATGGCCCAAAAATTATCGTTTGTGCTGATGCGGATGATTTTATTTTCAGGAAGGCCTGCGATTTTTTTCCATAAATTAAAGGCTTCGTCATCGGTATGGTACACCGTGACGCATAGTTTTTCTGGCGCAATGTCGAATTCTTTGGTGATGAGTGTCCAAGCGTGATCGATGGCTTGCTCCTTGAAATAATCCCCGAACGAAAAGTTGCCGAGCATTTCGAAAAATGTGTGATGGCGCGCGGTGTAGCCGACATTATCGAGATCGTTATGTTTACCGCCAGCGCGCACACATTTTTGCGAGGTTGCTGCGCGTGGTGGGGAGGGAGCGGGTTCCGCACCCGTGAAGATATTTTTGAACTGGTTCATGCCTGCATTGGCAAACATGAGCGTTGGGTCGTTGTGAGGCACAAGCGAGGACGATGGCAAAACTTTATGATCGCTTTTAGCGAAGTATTCGAGAAATGCAGTGCGGATGGCGTTGGTTGTTGTCATGGTAACTCACTGAAATGGGCTGAATTTGTAGCCTTCCACGGTCATGGCAGCAAGTAAAAAATACAAAAAGCCCAGCATGCATTTTCAGCGATGCTGGGCTTTGATTACGAAAGCGATAGGTTATGCAACTTCGGCTTTATCTGCTTCTTCGGTAAATTCAGCAGGATTGCCCTGAAGTGCTGCTGAAACCTGATTGGCATTTGCGCGGATTTGTTTTTCGATTTCCGCAGCAACGGTTGGGTTATCTTTCAGGAATTGGCGGGCATTTTCTTTACCTTGGCCGATGCGCTGATCTTTATAGCTGAACCAGCTACCCGATTTTTCGATGATTTCACCTTTCACGCCTAAATCAAGGATTTCACCTTCTTTTGAGATACCACTACCATACATGATATCGAATTCAACCACGCGGAAGGGGGGTGATACTTTGTTTTTCACCACTTTCACTTTGGTTGAGCTGCCAATCACTTCCTCTTTTTCTTTGATAGAGCCTGTGCGGCGGATATCGAGGCGAACTGAAGCATAGAATTTCAGTGCATTACCGCCTGTGGTGGTTTCAGGGTTACCAAACATAACACCGATTTTTTGGCGAATCTGGTTGATGAAAATCACGGTGCAGTTGGTTCGTGAAATGGATGCGGTGAGCTTGCGTAGTGCTTGGCTCATGAGCCGCGCCTGTGCACCCATGGTGGAATCGCCCATTTCGCCTTCAAGCTCGGCTTTGGGAACCAATGCAGCTACGGAATCGATGATAATCATATCGATGGCGCCCGAGCGCACGAGGGTATCGGTAATTTCCAGCGCCTGTTCGCCTGTGTCGGGTTGCGAGATGAGTAGGTCATCAACATTCACGCCAAGTTTGCGAGCATAGCCTGGATCGAGTGCATGTTCGGCGTCAATAAATGCACAGGTGCCGCCGGTTTTTTGTAACTCTGCTACGCAATGCAGAGTAAGGGTGGTTTTGCCTGAACTTTCTGGGCCATAAATTTCGATAACGCGGCCCTTAGGAATACCACCAACGCCCAAGGCAATATCAAGTCCGAGTGAGCCTGTTGAAGTGGCTTCGATTTCTAATTTATCGTTAGCGCCAAATTTCATGATTGAGCCTTTACCAAAGGCTTTTTCAATTTGGGCGAGGGCTGAATCGAGTGCTTTTTTCTTATCCATGGGAAACTCCGTTAGGTGCGTCTTATGTGCTTGTTAATAATTATTACCAGCGCAGACTACAGCAACGGTTCATGGTCGCAAGTGGAATTACTTACTTATTCAGAGCTTGGCACCGTTACGCCATCTATCACTTCCTTCACTTTTCCAGCCAGCTGCTTCAGTGTGAAGGGTTTGGGTAAAAAGTTGAATTCGCGGCTGGGGCCAAATGTATCGATAAATGCGTCTTCGGCGTAGCCTGAGATGAATATTACTTTGATGTCTTTCATGCGCTCAGGATCGCTCTCTTCAAGCGATTGCACCATTTTGGGGCCATTCATGCCGGGCATGACTACATCAGTAATAATCAGGTCAAATATGCCACTGTGCTGGGTAAAGGCTTCTATAGCGGTTTCGCCATTATCGGCTTCGATGATGGTGTAGCCTTTGTTGCGTAATGCGCGTGCTGCGAAAATGCGCACGGGTGTTTCATCTTCTACCAGCAATATGGTTGCTTTGCCGGTGAGGTCCGTAATTTTTGCTTCTTCAGATTGTTCGGCTGATTTTACGGAGATTTGTTCTGCTTGGTGACGCCTGAAGAATAGACTGAAATTAGTGCCTTCGCCTATTTTGCTCTTTACATAAATATAGCCACCTGTTTGTTTGATAATCCCATAACAGGTAGAAAGCCCCAGGCCTGTTCCGCTCCCTACTTCTTTGGTTGAAAAGAACGGTTCAAATATGTTTTTGATGATTTCTGTAGGTATTCCCGTGCCAGAATCTTCGACTTCCACCAGCACATACTCACCAGGCAAGATCTGTTCTTCTTCGGTGGGTGAAATATAATCGGCACCTATGTCTTTAGAAGAGCGTACTGATATGTTGCTGGTGCGGATAGAGAGGGTTCCGCCTTCCTTCATGGCATCACGCGCGTTGACGGCTAGGTTGATGATGACTTGCTCTAGCTGCCCTTGATCGGCCCTGACTGCACCTAAATCTTTGCCATGCATCATTTTCAGCTGGATATTCTCACCAATCAGGCGACGGATAAGGTTGGATAATTCGGATAGCAAATCGGATAAATCGAGTATTTTGGGCTGTAAGGTTTGCCTGCGCGAGAACGCGAGAAGCTGGCGGACAAGGTTGGCAGCTCTGTTCGCGTTTTGTTTGATCTGCATGATATCGGCGAAAGACGGATCTCCTGCAGGGTGGCGCATAAGTAGTAAATCGCAAAAGCCTATCATAGCGGTAAGCAGATTATTAAAATCATGCGCAACGCCACCTGCGAGCTGGCCAACTGCTTGCATTTTTTGCGAGTGTGCAAAGCGCATTTCTAAATTTTTCTGCTCTGTTTGGTCTATAAGGTGCAGTATAAGAATAGGTTTGCGGCTGGTATCTGGCGGCTGCATGAGGGTGATGTAAGTGAATGCACTCACAGGTGCACCACCCTGAATGGTGAAACTGGTGGAAAGTGTTTGTGGTGTGCCAGGAATGCGCCACGTGCGTTCGATGGCATCCTGAAGTTTGGTGCGGTCCTCAGGCTCGACTAGGCTTATTAGTTTAGTGTTCTCGGCGATGGATTGGCCACATAATTTGCTGAAGGCTTTATTGGCTTCTACAATAATCCCTTCATCATCCACCCTTAAAACTGCAATAGGGGAAAGTTCTATGAAGTTGTTAATGTCAAGGCCAGTATCCAGCCGGGATGAGAATGAGGTGGTGGAAGCGTTCATATTATTCCTGCGCTACTGTTCCAACTAAAGCGGTCATTCTTCCGGCTTCTCGTATAAGTGAAAAGTTGAGATGCAGTCTTGTTGGTGTCCCACTGGAATGAATAAGAAGCACTTCTTCTTTTAAGTCGTGGAATTCGTAATCTCTGGCGATAGGATTACCGTTGGTGAGTTTCAACACATCATTTAAATGCAGCCGCTCTTCCAGGAGCGTCTGGGGTGTTTTTCCAATTAATCGTGCGAGGGCAGGATTTATGTATTCAAACCGGCCATGATCATCACATATGAAGTGGCCTACGGGCGATTCTTCTAGCAAACGGCGCATGGTTTCGATGGAGATGTCGCTTAACACAGCGCTGCCACCCTTGCGCGTGCCTTGGTAGTATCTGCCCTTAATGGCATAGTAGCCATGAGGGCGCGGGAGTGGATCGATAGAGATGACCATGTCGTTGATCCCCATGGATGTGGATATTTTTAACAAGACTGATTTTCTCTCGTTCATTAGCAAGGCATCTATGATTTTATCCTGATCGAATTTTGGGATGCGGCCTTCAATAAAAAAGCCCTCTAAGGCTTGTGAAATTGGGTAAGGGAAGCCGTCAAATAATTCTGAAAGTCCATGGCTTGCATGTACAGTTACTCCATCGCGCTTGGTGATGATGCAGAATTGAGAACC
>JAIXZB010000206.1 GCA_027489915.1 Rickettsiales bacterium
CTGCGCAGCTGCTTGCCTATCACACAGCAGTGCTGAAGGGAACAGATGTGGACCAACCACGCAATTTAGCAAAATCGGTTACGGTAGAGTAATTACGCTCGTTGCATAGAGCAAAATGGTGCAATGTATCGCAAAACCGAAGCATGCAACGGAATATTTTTCTTGAGTAAAGATGCGCTGCCCCAAGTATATAAGAGCTGCTGCGCAACAAGCCGTAAGCGCTAAAGGAAGAGGTAATGAAGCACCCGCAAGCCCCATCATCCAAACATAATTAGGCACATCTGCAAGCACGGCTTTTCCGCGATTAGATATCTGCCACATCGCAAGCCCCACAAATCCTACAACTAGGCCGCCCTGGAACCAATCAAGCACACCAATACCTTCAATGGCAGAGCGATACAATGCCATCATCGCTATCGCTAACACCATCATAAAACTGCTCACAAAGCCTGATTGAAGAGCGATGTATACCAACGTAAGTAAAAAACAGGCAAAGGCTGTGAGAAGAATAAATGTATCGCTGAAGCTAAATAACAAAAAATGACTGACAAAAATAACGAGGCACCAGCATTCAATCCAAGTATAGCACGCAGGAATCATACCTTTGCAATATCGGCACTTACCGCGAGATAAAACAAAAGAAACTATCGGAAACAAGTCGCGTGGCTTGAGCATAGTATCACAATGACCGCAGTAAGGTTTTTTCTCAAACGGAGTAAGTCCGCGAGGAAGCCTGTAGACTACGGAGCATAAATAATTACCCACAGCAGGCCCTATAACCAACATAAAGATAAGCCCACATAAGGTGAACATATCCATGGCTAGTTTTTGATATTCGATTTGGGATTGACCATTTGATCCAAATAACGCCCCTGAAATAACGATAACCCTAACGCCTGGCCAAAGGCCACCGCCTTTTGATTATCGCAGCGCGTTAAAATAACACGGTTAGAACCACAGGTTTTGATTGCTTCCGCTAAATGTTTATTGTGGGCACTGTTAATATCACTTTCAATATCCGCGTTCCATTGCAGCTTAATAAGGTCGAATCCTAAGCGCTTGCGATCGATTTGGGGAAAACTTAATTCTGTTACACCATCCAAACACACACGATAACCAAGCTTCTGAACCGTATCCTTAGCAAACAAGAAGCCCGACATATCGGCGAAAACATCTGCCAATTGAAGTTCAATGACCACAGACACTTTCATACCCGGTTTAAGCATGGCATCAAACTCTGTGAATCGATTTGAGAGCAATGTTGGGATATTTAGATTGAGGCTGATAGGGGTTGATAGATAGCGTTCAGTATCTTTTGCAACCATCTCAAGCATTTTATCATCCAACACTTGTGTGAGATACTTGAACAACCAACGATTACTAAGTAAGTCCACATCAACGCTAAGTGTTTCACGCAAATGTGCTATATTAATGTACATTTCATCAAATACACTTCGAATGGCGGTATCTGGAATAGCCGCACAAATAGGTTGACGCCGCACGAGCGGTGCCAACGAAACTTCGCGCAATTCACGTTCTATATTAGCCAAGCTTGCGCCATTAAGTAGACGTGTTTCTTTTGCACGCGTACTTGAAGCCGATGGAGATTCGGACGTGTGTTGCTGAAGACTTTTGGGAAGGTTTTCTTGTGTTTTACGAACCCTTGAGACAAGCCTGCGCTTGAGAAGTGTCATCGCTTCTTGCCACTGGGTATCAAAGGTAAAATTAACGCAAAAATCAGGGTTTTCATCGCCCTCTGTGTTGTAGGCAAGGGGATCGTCCATAAACAAATAGCGTAATTGAAACACCATTTTATCTTGCTGAGGCTTAGCAAGATTACGAACAATCACATAAATAGTAGAATCTTCACAAAGATAAATGGCACCATCTTTATCGCCCAGCAAATCGTTCAATAAATTTACTGCAATCTTAATCTGATATTCACTACGATAATGCTCTAGTAATCTATTGAACGCAAAACAGGTCATCACCCAACCATTTGGCTGCTCCTGAACTGTTGTCATCAGTTCAATGGCATGGGCCTCTGGTTCGCGGGATATGATCTTCATGGGCTATTTCTTTTTACGTTTACGTTTTGCGGGAAGATCATCGTCTTCATCACTATCAACATCTTCCTCTTCGGTTTCCTCTTCTTCGTCATCTAATTCTGCATCGGGGTCTAGTTCATCAAAAAGAGCCTCCTCGCCCTGCAATTCCTCAATAAACATCCCATCCTCAGCATCATCAGAGTTGGGATCAATTTCACTTTCTTCCTGATGCTCTTCAACTTCTTCAAGCGATATAACCTCAGGGGCATCATCAAGCTCATCCATATCTTCAAGCTCTGGAGCGACTCCATCGAGCTCTTCGAACTCTTCATCATCTTTGGCTATCACCTTCTTGACGATTTTTTTAGGTTTGGGCGGCTCAATACGTTTTACAGCCTTGGGCTTTGCATCCAACTTTTGTGTTGCACCGCACTTCGGACAAACAACTGGATTTGCACCCAAATCATAAAATTTCGCGCTACATTTTGAGCATTCTCGTTTTGTTCCTAGGCCTGCTGTTGCCATCTTAATCGTTCCCCGAATAATCCTTGTGGTTGTGCTTGTTTTTTACGTGCAATAGGTAAAAAGACCTCGTATTAACTTTAGCCAAACATTAACCAACGAATACTGTCAACTGCGAACGATGCACAACACACAAAATAAAGAAGCCCTCACTTCATCTCCAAGCCGAAGCTTACGAGGAATTGCCCGTGTAGCTGGAGACAAATCCATCTCGCACCGCGCACTCATCCTTGGTTCGCAGATAATTGGCACAGTCAAAGTGGAAGGGCTACTTGAAGGTGATGATGTATTGCACACCGCTGATGCATTACGCGCCTGTGGTGTGAATATCACACGTCTCAGGCAAGGTTCATGGCAGATTGACGGTGTAGGTGTAGGCGGACTGGCTGAGCCAACCCAAGTGCTGGACATGGGAAATTCTGGCACTGGTGTGCGCCTCATGATGGGCTTACTTGCACCTTATGAGTTCAACAGCTTTTTCACAGGCGATGCAAGCTTGTGCAAGCGCCCAATGGGTCGTGTAGTTACTCCACTGGAAATGATGGGCGCTCGCTTTACCACCCGCGACCAATTACGCCTGCCATTAGCTATGCAAGGATGTGCTAACCCTATTCCTATTACTTACGAACTGCCTGTAGCATCGGCACAGGTAAAAACAGCGATACTGCTTGCTGGGTTGAATACACCGGGCACCACCACTGTTATCGAAAAAGAGGCAACGCGCGATCATACTGAGCGTATGATGCGCTTTTTTGGCTTTGATGTGGAATATTCAAACCCACTTTCAGGCGGTGCGGTTATTACTATTAATGGCGCCCAAAAAGCTAGTGATTACAAAGAATACCATTTCACCGTGCCAGCCGACCCCTCCTCTGCTGCATTTCCAACAGTAGCGGCGCTAATAACGAAAGATTCTGCTGTTACGCTGCCAGATGTATGCATTAACCCACTTAGAACGGGCGTATATGATACGCTGCGCGAGATGGGCGCTGATATAACTTACAATAACGTACGTGACATCGCAGGAGAGACAGTAGCGGATATTCACGTAACATCGTCGCAACTTAAAGGCGTTACCGTTCCTGCAGCACGAGCCCCTTCAATGATTGACGAATACCCCATCCTTGCTATCGCCGCTGCCTGCGCTAAGGGTAATACAGTAATGGAAGGGTTAGCTGAACTACGCGTTAAAGAGAGTAATCGCTTTAATGCTATTTTGGAGGGCCTGATCGCTTGTGGAGTGGAATGCAAAGCCGAAGGAGACACACTAATAGTATATGGTAGAGGCACAGCTCCTGCTGGTGGCGCAACTGTCACTACACATTTCGACCATCGTATTGCTATGAGCTTCTTGGTGCTTGGTATGGCCACAATGAAACCCGTTACGGTGGATGATGCACGGGCTATATCGACCAGCTTCCCTGAATTTACAACCCTTATGCAAAATCTTGGGGGACGCATCAAACACTCGGTAAATGATTTGGGTGGGCCACTGGTGATTGCTGTCGATGGGCCAGCCGCTTCAGGTAAAGGCACGCTTGCGCGCCGTTTAGCTGATCACTTCAATCTTCCCTACCTCGACACAGGAAGCCTTTACCGCGCTGCTTCGATGCGACTGATATACGCTGGTAAAGAGCCAAGCGATGTAGCAGCCGCAATTGCCGCCGCGCGCAATGTGCAACCTCATGATTTAGCCAACCCCAAACTTCGCCAAGAACATATTGCCAAAGGGGCTTCGATAATTTCCGCTTATCCTGAAGTTCGCGAAGCATTGCTCGAATATCAACGCAATTTTGCCAAACAAGAAAGCGGAGCAGTGCTGGATGGACGCGATATTGGCACGGTTGTCTATCCTCAAGCTTCAGTAAAACTATTTGTCACCGCCTCGCTACAAACGCGAGCAGAACGCCGCCATCGTGAGTTAAAGGGCGAAGGCACAAATGTATCGCTAGATTCTATATTAGAGAACTTAAAAGAACGCGATGAACGCGATAGCAAGCGCACACTGGCCCCCTTAAAAGCTGCACCCGATGCAATTACACTTGATACCAGCAATTTAAGTGCAAACGAAGTGTTTGAGCAGGTACTAGACCTTTTGACCGCAAAAAAAGCGGCCTAAAAGCGCAAAAATACTTGCATTGGCCATGCAAATCTCTATGACTACGCATCCTTTTCCCGCGGTGGGATAAGACAACCCCAGCCCCGAACGTAATGGCCCCAGAGTGGGTACGAGCATTGCACGGGTATAGAAACAGTAGGTATTTTATGGCTCAAGCAGCCCTCAAA
>JAIXZB010000143.1 GCA_027489915.1 Rickettsiales bacterium
CCCCATTCAATGTGCGCAGCATCACCGAATTTCCATCGTCTTGAATCTTCGTTACAGGCCTGCCTGTGAGAATGGAATCATACCCCACATAATTTGCAAAATTATCTACCAGCGACTCCATACCCGCTTTCAGCTGGATGCCGCCACTTCCATAAGGATCTTCTGTCACCTCTAACATTCCCATTTTCGCGGGGTCAGACGCGTTATAGGTGGCGGTGGATTTATGTGCGAATCCTGTAAGCATCGGGTAGGTTGCCTTAATCGCATCCAACACACTCATTTTCTTTATTTCACTGTAAGTATACCCTTTGTGTTCTAACTTATCCGTTACTGCATCAAGAAACCCTTGCAGCTTGTGCGCGCTTAATGGCCTTCCACCTAAATAATGCAGCTTCTTTGCTGGGTCGGTTGCGGCACATGCAATGCGCTCGTCTCTCACAATATGCGTCACAGGGTTGATATCAGGTGTATGCACCCAATGCGCGCCTTCATCTACTATTGCGCCGTTAGCAAGTTTGGTTGTTTTAATGCGCCCACCGATGTGGTGTGTCGCTTCCAGTATCTTAACATTGTAGCCCTGCTCGGTGAGCGCACTAGCAGCAGCAAGCCCTGCAATGCCTGCACCTACAATAATCACATCTGCTGTTCTTGCAGCTGTTGGCATACACATCCTCTGGTCTTTTTTTATATGCGTCACAGTAATGAGATGGCCGCGCTATGTGTATGAAGATTCTGCTACAATGCGGCCTATACCCGCCCGTAATCATCCTCGGCGCGCTCAATATCCGCCTCATCGGGGCTGCCCGATTGCACTTCATGCACCCGCAATATTCCCGTGCCTGCATTGCTTAAACGGTGCCACACGCCGCGCGGCACCAGCACCGCATCACCCTTACTAAGCGCAATCGTGGCACCATCCAATATCACCTCGGCGCTGCCTTCTATCACGCTCCAATGTTCATCACGGGCTGTATGGCGCTGCAGTGAAATGCGGCGATTTTCATAAATCACCAACTCCTTGCTTTGGGTCTGCTCTGTGCGGCCAATCAGCATGCTATAGCCCCATGGGCGGTCGATGCGTATCTGTGCAGACGCTCCTTCAGGTAACCCCGCATAACTTCGAAATGCTTCGGGTGTTCCCACATCGCTCCAGCCACACGCGCACGGTATCACTGCCAGATTTTTTGCCTTCTCAAGCACTGCACAATCGAAGGGCAATTTTTCTACGTCTTTGTCGGCACAGAAGACAAGGTCACCATGCGTTTCTGATTGCGTGGCGGCATCCTGCGCTGCCTGCCATATCTTGGGTGCATGGTGTTTCAGTACTTCTGCAAGCACGTGCATGCGAGCAATCACCTGCCCACTGTTCCACAGCCAGCCTTGCGCGCGAAGCGTGGCGGCATCGTGTGGTTTTTCTCTAAATCCCAGCACACGGCCATCGTCATTTGCCTGAATATAGCCATACGCGCTGCTATCATCGCTTGGGGGGATACCAAGCAGCACCAGTACATCACGCTTTGTTGCAATCTGCGCTGCCTGCGCAATGCTCCTTTGCCATGCAGCCACATCGGCTACCGCGTGATCAGAAGGCAGCAGCGCCAACACCGCATCAGCAGATTTAGTGCGCTGCATCCATGCCACTGCAAGCGCAACGGCAAAGGCTGTATTTTGCGCGCGCGCTTCTAACAGCACCGTGCGCAACGCCGTGTTGGCATCTTGCGCCTGATTAATGATGGCGAAGCGATGTGCTGCATTGCCCACAATAAGCGGCGTTGCCATAGGCGCGCAGTGCTTCAAGGTGCGTATGTATAAACTGGAAGTATCTGAAAATGGAATAAAGGGTTTAGGGCATTCAGGCGAGGTTACCTCTGCCAAACGGCTGCCTGTGCCGCCAACAAGAATCACGGGAATGATACTGTGCAATAGCGCGTCCATAGCTGCACTCTACGTAAGTTAGTCCTGCCCTCCCCGCATCATGTGCGATACGGGGAGGGCAGTAAAAAATTAACGCGTACCTGTGCGCACTTCGCCGAAGCTCATGGTGCGTGGCGCGCCTTCTTGCTTAGGCTTCCCTTGTGCATGCTGCGGCTTACCGCCACCATTGCCACCTTCACGGTTGCCACCGTTACCTTGCGGTTTGCCGCCCGTACGACGACGCTGACCATGCTTGCCGTAGCCTGCTTTACCACCGTTCTTACCACCTGATGGGCGACCCGCACCATTACGTGCAGGGCGCGACTCAGCAGGGTCACGTGGTGCGTTCGGGTTCAGCAAGCGTTGAATCGCACGCCATTTCTCGCCGTCCTCGCGGGTGATGAAGCACAAGCTAGACCCTTCCGCGCCCGCACGTGCAGTGCGTCCAATACGGTGGATGTAATCTTCGGCCACTTGCGGTAGATCGAAGTTAATCACGTGGCGAATGTGCGGAATATCCAATCCACGCGCTGCAATATCGGTTGCAATCATGATGCGGGTTTTGCCGTTTCTGAAATTGGCAATCGCACGGTCGCGCTGGTTCTGGCGCAGATCGCCGTGAATGGCATCCACGGGCAATTTCTGTTTCGCCAATTTCTCTGCCAGTTTGTCAGCCGAGCGTTTGGTTTTCACAAATACAATAATCGAACCTTCACGCGCTTCGATTTCTTTCACCAGCTGATTATATTTCTCACCAGGTTCCAGCTCGATTTTTTCCATCACGAGGTTTTCCGCAGGTTTCGATTGCTCGCCTGCCGATACACGCTCGGGATTGACCAAATATTTCGCCGAAAGTTTTACAATCTCTTGTGGCAATGTCGCCGAAAATAGCAAGGTCTGGCGCTGCTTTTGCAGATACGGCAGAATCTGCTCAATCTGAATACCAAAGCCCATATCTAACATGCGGTCGGTTTCATCGAGCACCAGAATGTTCGCATCATGCAGCATTAAGCTTCCACGTTTCAAATGGTCGATGGTGCGGCCTGGTGTACCCACAATCAAACGTGGGCGAGCATTGAGCGCGCGCAGCTGTGGGCTCATCGATTCGCCGCCAATAAGCAGCGCTGCTTTCACAGCCGACTGGCCTTCAAGCAGTTGTTTCATAATGCTCATAATCTGTGTCGCAAGCTCGCGTGTTGGCGATAGAATCAGCGCCGAACCACGCGGG
Organism: Rickettsiales bacterium; assembly: GCA_027489915.1. GTDB lineage: Bacteria > Pseudomonadota > Alphaproteobacteria > Rickettsiales > UBA3002 > JAIXZB01. The sequence continues at coordinate 3,143 of JAIXZB010000143.1, forward strand.
GTGCTCATCAGTTTTGCAATAATAGGAATTGCAAAGGCTGCGGTTTTACCCGTACCCGTTTGCGCTGAACCCAAAATGTCGCGGCCTTCCATAGCAAGCGGGATGGCTTTGGCCTGAATCGGGGTTGGGGTGTCGTAGTTCATGCGCTTAAGTGAAGCCGCAAGCGCGGTCGGCAGGCCGAGGCCCGCAAAATTTTCCATGTGTAGTATCCTTATTCGGGGAGGGCGAGGCTCTCATCAATCAAAGCGTTTCAAAAAAACGCGATACCCGAAAAGGACTCGACCATGTGGACTACCCTCGACAACCGAAGGCGATCCCACGTCGTAACTGCCGCTTTTCCCTATGAATTGCTAAGCAGTGTGCAAACACTTCCATGTTTGCGAAAATCGTATCGTTGCCACAGCAATACTGCGGCAACAATGGCGTTAGCCTTCGACTTTCAAATTCGAAGCCGATGTCTTGCCTTTGTTAGTGGCAAGTTCATAGCTTACTTTCTGGTTCTCGTTGAGGCGCTGCAAGCCCGCTTTCTCAACGGCACTGATATGCACAAACACATCGGCACCGCCATCATCGGGTTGGATGAAGCCATAACCTTTGGTTGGATTGAACCATTTTACTGTACCTGTAGACATCGAAATACCCTTAATCGATTTGTTAATCATCTGCCGCAACGCGCAGCATATGAGGTCAGAGAAAAACCCGGCAAAAGCACTTTCGTGCGAGTGTCGCTACCCTTTGCAAGACCTTCAAGAAAAACAACCGCACCGGATATTCTTCGCGCAAGTAACATTTCCGATGGAAACGTAACCAAGGCTGGTATTGCCCAAGAGTTTGGTTAGAACTCAAGAACGCTTATAGCGTTATCCACAGGGCTTGTCAAGCGCATGCGGCAAGTTTGCTTAAGCAAACAAGAAATCATCTGCCCCTAAATTCACGATATTCCAGAGTGTCAGCGTGCCACCAGCACCTAAGCTCAGTACTGTGTTACCTGCAATCACGGCAAAGTTTGGCGCTATATTCACTGCAAAACTGCCACCAAGCATCTCTATTTTATCCATACCTTGCACAAAATCAGCAATCGCATCGGCCCCGGTGCCTTGGGTATACACAAATACATCCGCTCCAGCACCGCCCCAAAGTGTGTCGTCACCAGACCCGCCTATAAGCCTGTCATCTCCTGCTTCACCCATCAGCAAATCGGCACCCGTGCCGCCGTCTATCGTATCATTTCCATCCCAACCAAACAGGCGGTCATCATCGTCTAGGCCAAAAAGCACATCATCATCAGCATCACCGCCGAGCATATCCAGCCCATCTCCGCCATACAGCGTGTCATCACCCTCGCCGCCCCATGCGGTATCGTTGCCCTCTTCGCCGGAAATCAGGTCTGCACCTGCACCACCAAGCAGCGAATCCTCTCCCTCCCAGCCAAACAAGCTATCATTCCCATCGCCCGCATCGACAGTATCATTACCCGCATCGCCGCCCACCACATCATCGCCCGTACCTGCGTTGATGCTGTCATTATCTGCACCACCAAACACGGTGTCATTCCCACCGCCTGCAAACAGCGTATCGTTTCCTGCATCGCCTAAGATAACATCGGCGCCATCTCCCAGTGCGGATGTTTCCGTCACATCGCCCAGCACATAATCAGCTTCACTGCCTGCATAAATCGTGTCATTACCAAGCCCTGCTGTGATGCTGTCATCGCCCTGCTCACCGGCGATAAAATCATTGCCCGCATCCGCACTCAGCACATCATTGCCCAGCCAGCCAAACAGCAGGTTATTGCCTGTGCCGCCCATAATCGTGTCATTACCATCATCGCCGAGTAACGCATCGTTGCCCGTGCCGCCATGGATGTAATCATCACCGTTCCAGCCAAACACCACATCGTCACCGTCACCTGAGAGCACCATGTCGTTGCCATCATTGGCATAGACCGTATCGTTGCCTGCAAATCCGCGCACAATATCGGGGTAGGCATTGCCCACCAGCACATCATGCGCCGCACTTCCCGTAAGCGGGGTGCCTGCCAGCGGGTTTCCCGCCGCTTGCTGCACCAATGTTTCGCTCACAAGCCCAGGCACCAACCGGTTAAACGCCGCATAATATAAACTGCTCGAAAGTTTATCAGCATATAAATCGAGAAACGGAATATAACCCGCAGCAATCATCGCACTGAGTGAATAGTTCGCTGCCGCATCGGTGGTTGGATATTCAAGTCCCACCACGAATTTCCCCGCGTTGATTGCGTTCTCTACATAGCGTGCATCCCACGGTGTCCATGGCAGTGGGTACACGTCATCAAACGCAAAAGTCGATTCTTTGCCCACCCCATCAATATAATCGAGAATGCGCGTGTTAGGCGTGAGTGGATCTGCGGGGTTAATAATTTCCGTGGTGCTAAGCAGTGCTACCGCATTCTGCATTACAATCTTGAAATCGGGATTGAGCGATTTGGCAAATTCCGAAATGCGGATAACAAAATCCTCCATCGCCAGACGCACATCGCCGCCAGGGAATTCGGCAAGGTAGGCCGCGCGCACTTCAGGTACGTTATAAATTCCCACCACGTCGAAATAGCCCCCTGCATAGCCATCACGTACAATGGTTTCCACGCGGTCGAGCACAATCTGTTGCCATTCCTCGCGCCAGAATTTCACGCGGTAGGAATTATCCCAATTCGGCGTCGCACCAATAATCAACTCGCTGCGCGCGCCAGCAAAATCGAGATCCGTCCAATAGCTGCGGTAGCTCTCGGCCTCGCCCGTACTGATATAGCCCCAGAGCGATTTGCCCTGTGCATTGAGCACCGACATTTCATCGCGGCCAATTCTGGCATCGTCGTCATCGATCACCGCAAAGCGGAAGGACCTATCAAGCAAGGTTTGGTAATCCATATACGCAAGCTGCGTAAAAAACGTAAATTCCGTCATGACTGTGCGAGCCTGCGTAGTGAGATGCGCAAATTACTGCAATACACGCTTAAAAGCAACTCACACGTTTTCTATGCAAGCGCTGCTTGCAAATCTGCAATCTGGTCCTCTTTTGCCTCAATACCCACCGAGATGCGAATCAAGCCATCTTCAATACCAATCGCCGCGCGTTGGCTTGCAGGAATGCTGGCATGGGTCATGGTAGCAGGATGTTCAATCAGGCTTTCGATGCCACCCAAACTTTCGGCCAGCGTAAACACATGGCATTTGGCAAGCATAGCGCGCGCCGCTGCTTCACCGCCTTTGATGATAAAGGTGATCATACCACCAAACCCGCCCGTCATCTGGGTTTTCGCCAGCGTATGTTGCGGGTGCGAGGCAAGGCCGGGGTAGATGACGCGCTCCACCAAAGGGTGCGCCTCGAGCCACTGCGCAATCGCCAGCGCATTTTCGCAGTGGCGTTGCATACGAATCGCCAATGTTTTCACCCCGCGATGGGCAAGGAAACTATCAAACGGGCCAGCAATCGAGCCCACGGCGTTTTGCAGGAAGCCAATTTTTTCACCCAGTGCTGCATCTTTTGTCACTACCATACCACCCACCATATCGGAGTGGCCGTTTAAGTATTTGGTCGCCGAATGCGTCACGACATCGATACCAAATTCAAGCGGGCGTTGCAGGTAAGGGCTGGCAAAGGTGTTATCGCAGACGCTTATCAGATTATGCTTTTTGGCGAATGCAACAACCTTCGTCAAATCCACCAGCTTCAGTAGCGGGTTGGTCGGGGTTTCCACCCAAATCATTTTGGTGTTGGGCTTGAGGCTCGCATTCAGTTTCGCCTCATTGTTCACATCCACGTAAGTGAAATCAAGCTGCATCGAATGCCTGCGCACGCGCTCAAATAGGCGGTAGGTGCCGCCGTATAAATCATCCATCGCAATCACATGCGCGCCTGCCTCTAACATCTCTAAAATCGCACCTTCTGCGGCCAAGCCCGAAGCAAACGCGAAGCCGCGCGTGCCACCTTCTAAATTTGCCACCGCTCGCTCATAGGCAAAGCGCGTAGGGTTCTGGCTGCGCGCATAGTCAAATCCAAGATTCTCGCCTGGTGCAATCTGCTTATAGGTACTGGTTGCATAAATTGGCGTAATCACCGCACCCGTTGTCGGGTCGGGTGTCTGGTCTGCATGAATCGCACGGGTTGCGAAACTCCAGTTTTTTTGCGTCATGTGAATTACAATCTTGAAGTGAAAGGGCTCTATGCATTGGCATACAAGATATATGCTTAAAGCGCTACTTTCCAATCACCGTCAACTTTTTTCAACTCTAAATCGGCTTTGTCTTCGCTGTCATCTTCAAAAGTCAAATTCACGTTGCATTTCGCAACGGGAATATCCCTCACTTCGAATTCTTTGCACTTTGCTTTAACAGTTGAGATACCACCGCGTGATTCAATGTCTTTTTGCAGCATATTTATAATACCCGACGTCATCGAAGCAGCAAAGCCACTAAAGTCGAGTCCGCCCGCATTTTGGGCTTTAGGTACATCTGCCAGTAGCGGCTTAACGCCCTCATACCCTCCTTTTTCAAGTGCCGCATAAAACGATTTCACTGTGCCTTCTGGCCCACCACCACCGAGTATTCCCATCACGGCATAAATCAGCGCACCCACCACCGCCAATCCCAAAACGGGCTTTAACATCGCGGTTCCGCCGCCCACTTTTTTTATCGTGTCGGCATCAATATTTTTCAACGCTTCCTGCCCATATGCTTTAGCTTTTCCTGCCAGCTCCGAGGCTTTATTTGCCGCGTCCGATGCAGCATCAAACGCCTGACCTGCCATTTTTTCTACTTTTTCACGACGTGCTTTTGCTGCGGCTTCTTCTTCGGGGGTTGAGGTCATAGCGTTCTCCACATGTCATTAATTACATGTATGTAACTTACGATAGTTATACATAGGCTTCATTTGATAACTGGCTTTGCTGCAAACAAACTCCAAATATAATTATATGTGATGCAATGCAGCATCACGTAGCAGCAGCTCCAAATCTGCAACTAAGCATGCCCCACGCGTTTTCTCAAATATTGCAGCACATCAATCGGTGTAATAAGCCCAACGAAATCCTCGCCATCCATCACAATAGCCACCATGCCCTGCTTGAAGGTATCCATCAAATCCTGCGGCGGTGTGTGCACATCGACCGTGATTAAATCACGCGTCATGGCGTGGGCAACTTTCATTCCAAATCCCGCAGGGTTTCCCGTAATCGCTAGTAAAATGTCGGTTTCATTGATAATCCCCACAATGCGTTCAGTGCCCTTCTCGCGCTTCATCACGGGCAGTTGCGACATATCGTACATTTTCATTTTGCGGTACGTGGCTTGCAGTGTATCGCCCTCGCCCACCGTCACCGCACTGCCTTTATGGTAGGGACGAATAATCAAATCGCGCAAACTGTCATGCGCTTCGCGTTCCACAAACCCATGGTCATCAAGCCAGTACTCGTTATAAATTTTAGAAAGGTACTTATTCCCACTATCACACACAAACGTCACCACACGTTTCGGCGTCGTCTGCTCACGGCAATAGCGCAGTGCCGATGCAATGAGCGTACCCGAGGATGAGCCGCAAATAATACCTTCTTTTTGCAACAGCATGCGCGCGGTGGCAATACTTTCAGCATCGGTGATGCTATAGGCTTTTTGCGTGTATTGCAGCTCGCAGACAATCGGGATAAAATCCTCACCAATGCCTTCCACAATCCAGCTTCCTGCTTCCACCTCCACCCCATCATTGATAAGCGGGGCGAGAATAGAGCCTTTCGGATCGGCCACAATCAGTTCGGTTTTCGGGCTGTGTTTGGCGAAATAACGGCCAAGACCCGTTAAGGTGCCGCCGCTGCCCACACCCACAATCATCGCATCCAAATCGCCGTTCATTTGCGCTAAAATCTCAGGGCCAGTCGATTCTTCATGCGCACGCGGGTTGTGCGGGTTTTCAAACTGGCTGACATAAAACGCGCCCTCGGTTTCACTCGCAATGCGCGCAGCCACTTCCTGATAATATTCAGGGTGACCCTTCTGCACATCCGAACGCGCCATCACCACTTCCGCACCCAGTGCTTTAAGGTGAAAAATCTTTTCCTGACTCATTTTATCGGGAATCACGAGCAGCAATTTATAGCCCTTCTGACTGGCTACCAGTGCCAATCCCAGCCCCGTATTACCTGCGGTTGCTTCCACCAGCAACCCACCAGGTTTTAGCTTGCCTTCGCGCTCAGCGGCCTCAATCATGGTAAGCGCAATACGGTCTTTAATCGAACCACCTGGGTTCTGGCTTTCCATTTTCAAATACAATTCGCAGCAGCCAGTATCAATATTGCGCACCCGCACCATCGGCGTGTTGCCGATGAGCGATAATACATCCGTAGCTTTAGGTAACAGGTTCTGTGTCATGCCCCGCTTCTAGCCCCCTGCTCCCAATCTTTCAACCTCTGTGTGGTTAATTCACATTTTCTACTGTTATATTGCACAGCAAAACGTATGGTAAATGCAACCAAGGGAGCAATCTATGACCAACGCAGCACCAGATGAGAACTACCTGCGCGACGTGCGCGAGCATTACGAGAATTACCCCTATCCACTCGTCAATCCCGAAGATGAATTCACACGGCTTTACATGCCCATTTGCGAATCGTTCGATCGCATGAATTTTTACTGCTTCGAAGGCAAGCGCGATTTTACGAAAAATTTTCGCGCCCTTGTTGCAGGGGGCGGCACGGGCGATGCCGTAATTGCACTTGCCGAGCAGTTGCGCGATTCCGGACAGGAAGTGACCTATGTCGATATGTCTGAAGCCTCGATGAATATAGCGCAGCAACGGGCAAAAAACCGTGGCCTCACCAACATTCGCTGGATACGCGATTCACTGCTGAATATTCCCACGCTAGGCCTTGGTGAATTCGATTTTGTGAATTGCTCAGGCGTGCTGCACCATCTTGCCGATCCTGATTTGGGGCTGCAAACCCTTGCCTCTGTGCTAAAGGAAGATGGCGCAATGGCGATTATGGTCTACGCCACCTATGGTCGTAGTGCGGTCTACCCTATGCAGCAGGCCCTGCGTATTGTTAACCGCGATGAACCAAATTTGCAGAAGCGTGTCGATAATGCAAAAGCCATTCTCAATCATCTGCCCAGCACCAGTTGGTTTCCGCATTCACCGCCAGAAATCATCGGCGAAGTGCAAAGCGATATTGGTATTTTTGACCTTCTGCTCCATTCGCAAGATCGTTCTTATACAATTCCAGAACTTTACGAATATGTTGAAAAACAGAATCTCAATCTGATACATTTATTTCCAGAGCATCTGGCGTTTGGCGCACGTCAGTACGACCCTATTTTCTATATCAACGATGCAACACTCGAAGCCAAAGTACGCGCCATGCCGCTACGCGAGCAGCAGGCATTAGCAGAACTACTTCACGGTAAGATTTTCAAACACACATTTTATGCGGCCAAAACCCCACGCACACCCCCAGCGCTCGGAGATCTCGATTATATTCCCTATTTCGGTACCGATGTATCAAATGCTCAAGCCAATATCGCCGATGCGATACGCGATGCAGATACTATCGTATATCTTGAGGAGCGCACCACCCAATCGCACACTTCTTTTGCAAAGTCACCGCATCATGAAACGATTGTGCGCGCTATCGATGGCGTTCGAACACTGCGTGAAGTGTTTCGCATCGTCATCGATTCCTATAATGGCCGAAAAGGGGCTCCGAACTATCCGCAACTTATGAGCGAATTCACGCCAATGTATCACGCGCTCAATACGTTTTACTGGATGTTTGTGCGCACACCACATTCTTCACGTTGTCAAACCTATAACGAGCTGCAATCGCGAGTAAAACCCTTGTAATTAGGTTTCGTCATCACCTGTCATCTGTTCGATTTACTCATAGTGCTACATCGCTCTCAAGGAACGCATGCCACATTTTGAATCAGTAGCCGAAAAACTGGCGCGTCATCCCGTAAATACCATCGCAGCAGATGTGGTGCGCGATACGCTTTCGGGTAAGGTCACTGTTCTTGCCGCACCTACAGGCAGCGGTAAATCAATGCTTGTGCCAGCACGTCTTGCCGATGCTGCGGATGCACCCGTCATCGTGCTCATGCCGCGGCGCGACCTTACCATCGATGCGGCCACCAACGTGGCTGATCTCGCAGGCGTAAAACTTGGCGAAGAAGTCGGCTACGCCGTGGGTGCCATGGCGGGCGATAGCTCGCGCAAAAGTCCAAACAGCAAACTCATTTTCATGACCTATGGCTACGCGCTGAGTTCGGGCATTTTAAAAACCGCAAAGCACATTGTGCTTGATGAAGTGCATGAGCGTTCGGAAGATATTTCTCTGGTGCGCGCGGTGCTGCATGCACGCAAGATGCACGATCCCGCCCTCACGCTTTTAGAAATGAGCGCCACCGTCAATGCCGCCAAACAAGCCGCCTATTGGAGCGATATTTCCTCTCCCGTAATCCACGCTATCGAAGGCCAATCTATTCCTTGCGATGAACGCGAAGAAAGCCCTAAAGACGCGGATAAACGCTCATTAGAGCAAGCGACCATCGACCTCATCCGCCATGAAGGACGCAAGGGTATTGCGGTGTTTCGCCCCGGCATAAGGGAAATCGAAAACACCGTTGAAGAGCTGAAAAAATGTGCAGCAAAAGCAGGTATAAAAAATCTGGAAATCGCCTCCATCTATAGCGGGACACCGCCCGATGAACGCCATCAGGCCAAGTTGCCACCGAAGGCTGGCTCACGCAAAATACTGGTTGGAACCAACGTCATCGAATCAGGCCTCAATCTGCGTTGGCTCGATGCGGGTGTGTCGGATGGCAAAGGCAAAATCCCTTACACCCGTGAAGATACGGGGGCAAAGGCACTGGTGCTTGAAGATTTGCCCAAATGGCGCATTCTGCAACAGCGCGGGCGGGTGAACCGCGACCCTGCCTATTCAGGCTTTGATAGCGGTATATTCCTGCTGCATTCAGAGCGTGGCTGGGAGTTTAGGCCCGAGCAGAACACTCCCGAAATCGAGCGCGTAGCGCTTACCAACCTTGCGTTTCGCGCAGCCAGTCTGGGCTATGACCCCACCCAGTTACAGTTCGATGGCAAGGTCACATCAGCACGTATTGCAGAAGCCAAAGAGGCACTGATACGTTTGCAGCTTATCACCCCCGATTGGTCGCTCACCGAACATGGGCGCTACGCCTCGCGGCTGCCCATCACCCCCGAAGCGGGGGCCATGCTGTGCGAAGCACGTGCGCTTGATGCCAATTCTAAAACCACTTCATGGCTGCCCGATGCCATCATCCTTGCTGCCTTTCCCGAGGAAGGGCTGCGCGATGATTCCCGCAAATCCCACGGGCAGGATGCAACTTCGGATATGCTCGATAGCCTTAAAATCTATAAACAACTCATGGCCAGCAGCACGGCACGGTTCGTCACCAGCGTGCCCGATAGTTATATGGAAGCCGCAAGCGATGAAGAACGCGCGGGATTAAAAGAAGCGCGCGAGCGCCTGAAAGCGCAGTGCGCCTCGGTGAATGTGCATTACAATATGTTCTGCGCCACTGCGCGCATGGTGCGCGAAATCACAAGCAGACACAATGAGCGCGAACTTCGCGCGGCTGCCCCAACTGCGCCAGATGGTGCGTATTACGATGGCTTAAAGCAATGCATCCTTGCGGGAGGCGTGAATAGGCTCTTTCACGGCAGCAATACGTATCAGGATTTGCTGCGTAATTATGGCAAGCAGCGCAATAACGCAGGTCAGCCGTTCAATAATTATTCTTTAAGCATAAGCTCCTGTGTCGATGACGCAAGAGCAGGAACACCGCTTATCGCAGGCACGTTGCGCGAAACCTCGAGCAAGTTCAGTGGCGATGCCGAGACAGTGATCACAAACGCCACCGCCATCCCCGCGTCTGTGTTCATTCGTTGGGCAAGCGCTCGAGGCGATGTGCTCTACTACACCGAACGCACCACGGAACGCGGCACTGGCAGCACCAAACCCAGCCAAACACTCGATGCGCGCTATTTCGGCAAAGCACATTTCTCGCTCTCCCTACCCAAACTCACCCCCGAACTTTCCAGCCAGCTTGAACGTCTCGAAGCGTAATCATGCCCAAGCAGTCGTGGTGGTCGCTAAAATAAAAAAGTAAGTATCACTTAAGTGCTATGGCGCACCCGAGACGATTCGCCCGCATCGCTCTTGCGATGCAGACTAAAAAATTAGTTCGAATATCTCATGTGCGCTTGGCGCACCCGAGACGATTCGAACGTCCGACCTTTGCCTTCGGAGGGCAACGCTC
>JAIXZB010000185.1 GCA_027489915.1 Rickettsiales bacterium
ATGATGATGGGGCCGCTTGATTTGGATGCGGACGCACTGATGGGAACGCTCTCAGGCGGCCAGTTGCGCCGCGCAGCACTCGCGCGTGCGTTGGTGGAAGAGCCTGATATTCTGATGCTCGATGAGCCTACGAACCACTTGGATTTGGGTGCGATTGAGTGGTTGGAGCAGTACCTCGCCGCATACCGTGGTGCGCTGATTTGCGTGAGCCATGACCGCGCATTCTTGGCCGCCATTTCGCGCAAAGTATTTTGGATAGATCGTGGCCAAGTACGCACCTGCCCCACGGGATATACAGGCTTCGATGCGTGGGTGGAAGAGATTATCGAGATTGAAGCAAAAACGCTGCAGAACATGCAAAAAAAACTCAATGCCGAGCTGGATTGGACACAAGGCGGAGTCACCGCACGTCGCAAACGCAACCAGCGCCGCATGAATGAACTGCATAGGTTGCGTGAGAAATTGAAGAACGACAAAGCCGCCTATAAACAACGCATGGCAGCGATTGAGTTGGAATCATTGCCGCCCAGCCAAGCCTCGAAAATTATTGTCGAATTCAAGAATGTCGGCAAAAGTTTTACGCGGGAGGATGGTAAGAAAACGCATATTCTGCGCGATTTCAATATCCGTATTCAGCGCGGGGATCGGATTGGAATTCTGGGCAAAAATGGCTCGGGCAAATCGACCTTCATTAAGCTCATGACCAAACAGATAGAGCCTGACACAGGTAATGTGCGCCTCGGCAAAACGGTGGATATTACCTATTTCGATCAGCACCGCGTGGAGCTGGATCCGAACAAAACCTTGTGGGAAACATTGGCGCCCGATGGTTCGTATGTGTTCATCGGCCATGGGGCGAAGCAGAAACATATCCATGTGTGCGGCTACCTGAAAAACTTTATGTTCGATCCTAAAATCGCGCGCGATAGGGTGGCGACGTTATCGGGCGGGCAGCAAAACCGCCTGATGCTTGCACGTGCGCTCGCCACACCGGGAAACGTGCTGATTCTCGATGAGCCGACCAATGACCTTGATATGGATACGCTCGATATGCTGCAGGATATTCTCGCCGAGTATCAGGGCACGCTGATTGTGGTAAGCCACGACCGCGACTTTTTAGACCGAACCGTGACGGAAGTGCTGGCGTTCGAGGGCGATGCAAAGGTGGAAGCCTACCCCGGAAGCTACAGCGATTACATCGAAGCGAAGCGAAGGGATGCGGGCATTGCAGAGCGCAAATCGGCACCTAAAAGCAAAGCAAAAGCATCAACCGATGTGGCTGAGGAGGTTGCTCCAGTGGTTGCGCCCGTATTCACCAGCAAACCGCGCATGCCGTATAAATACGCGCATGAGCTGGAGAAATTGCCCGAACGTATAGAAGCACTCGAGCAAGAGGTGAAAACCCTAACTGCGCAACTGGAGGATGCGAGCCTGTATATGCGCGAGCCAGAATTGTTCGATAAAGCGAGCCGCAGAATCGCCAAAGCGCAGGAAGAATTGGCCGAGTCCGTTGCCCGCTGGCTGATGCTGGAGGAGATGAAAGCAAGCTTCGTATAAGGCACAAATACTAGGGTTGCTGCTTCTTGTTGACAATACCAGCCAATTCCCATAGCTAAAACACGCTTTTACGCCCTATGGAGGGGTGGCCGAGTGGTTAATGGCAGCAGACTGTAAATCTGCCCTCTTTGAGTTCAGTGGTTCGAATCCACTCCCCTCCACCATCCTACGCCTAAGGCTTCGGGTGGCGCGCCACTTTTTATGTATGATAGGCGTATGACACCACCACCACCCAAACACATAGCCATCATCGGTGCCGGGCCTGCGGGGCTTTGGGCGGCGGAGGAGCTTGCGCGGGTAGGGTGTGTGGTTACGGTGTATGATAGGATGCCAAGCCCGGCGCGGAAGTTTTTGATTGCGGGGCGGGGTGGGTTGAACCTGACGCATAGTGAGCCGCTTGAGACGTTTGTTGCGCGCTATGGGATAGCACAAGAATGGCTTGCGCCGATGATTGATGCGCACCCGCCTGATGCACTGCGTGCATGGTGCGAGGGGCTGGGGGAGCCAACATTTGTCGGCAGTTCAGGGCGCGTGTTTCCGCGCAGCATGAAGGCGGTGCAGTTGCTGCGGGCATGGTTGCAACGCTTAGAGGGATTGGGTGTGCACTACGCACCGCGCCACACATGGTGGGGCTGGCAGGATGGCGCGCTGCATTTCACCTGCGAGGAGAAGGGCGCTGCGCCGTGCGATGTGTTGGTGCGTGCGGATGCGACGCTGCTGGCGCTCGGCGGTGCCTCGTGGCCTCGGTTGGGATCGGATGGGGGATGGGTGAATGTTGTGGCGCAAGAGGGCGTGCGTGTTGCGCCCCTGCGCCCTGCGAATATGGGGTTTGTGGTGCCGTGGTCGGCGCATGTTAGTAGCCGCTTTGCGGGCATGCCTATCAAGCCCGTGGCGATTGCCTTTGATGGCATGACGCAACAGGGCGAGGCGATGATTACGCAAGCGGGAATAGAAGGTGGTGTGGTCTATGCGCTTTCATCGGCGCTGCGGGATGGCATCGAAAAGCATGGCAGCGCACAGATTACGCTAGATTTGCGGCCTGATATGACGCACGCGGCACTTACCAAAAAACTGCTGAGCCCGCGCGGCAGCAAATCGCTCAGCGCGTTTTTGCGTGGGCAGGGATTTGCGCCTGTGGCGCTTGGTCTGCTGCGCGAAAGCAAAACACAACACGAACTTGCCGCCGCCGATGCTGCACAGCTTGCTGCGTGGCTTAAGGCCGTGCCTGTGATGCTTACGGCACCTGCTGGCATTGCACGTGCAATTTCGAGTGCGGGTGGCATTGCACTGAGTGAACTGGATGATGCCTGCATGCTAAAGCGCAAAGCGGGTGTGTTTGTGGCAGGCGAAATGCTGGATTGGGAAGCACCCACGGGCGGCTATTTGCTGCAGGCATGTTATAGCACCGCGATGGTGGCGGCAGCGGGGATGAAGCGGTATCTTTCTTAGCCCACCATATGCTGTGCAAGTGCTTCGGCGATTTTGATACCGTCAACACCTGCGGATAAAATACCGCCTGCGTATCCTGCACCTTCGCCTGCGGGGTATAGGCCTTTGGTATTGAGGCTTTGCATGGTTGCATCGCGTTTGATGCGGATGGGCGAAGAGGTGCGGGTCTCCACCCCTGTGAGCACGGCGTCATCCATATCGAAGCCCCGAATTTGGCGACCAAAAACGGGCAAGGCTTCGCGTATGGCGGTGATAGCGTAATCTGGCACGCAGGAGGATAGATCGGTGGGCGTGACGCCAGGTTTATAGGAAGGGATAACGCTGCCGAGTGCGGTGGATGCAACGCCTTTGATGAAATCGCCCACGCGCTGCGCAGGTGCGGCGTAGCTGCTGCCACCGGCGATGTAAGCGGCGGATTCCCACTTGCGCTGGAAATCGATGCCGGCTAAGGGGCCGCCCGGATAATCAATCTCGGGTGTGATGCCGACCACGATGCCTGCATTGGCATTGCGCTCGTTGCGTGAATACTGGCTCATACCATTGGTGACAACGCGGCCTTCTTCGGAGGTGGCGGCAACCACTGTGCCACCCGGACACATGCAGAAACTATAGACATCGCGCCCATTGCTTGCGTGATGCACGAGCTTGTAATCGGCCGCACCCAAAATGCGGTTGCCGGCGTGCGGGCCAAAGCGCGCAGCGTCTATCAGCGATTGCGGGTGTTCGATGCGAAAGCCAATCGAGAAAGGTTTCGCTTCGACATACACGCCTGATGCGTGCAGCATTTCAAACGTGTCGCGCGCGCTGTGGCCGACGGCAAGGATGATATGGTTGGAGGCGAGATGCTCGCCAGATGCAAGCATGACGCCGCGCACAGCGCGCTCGCCTTGCGCGTTGGTTTCAATATCAATTCCCGTAACGCGCGATTCAAAACGGTATTCACCACCCAGCGATTCGATGGTGGCGCGCATATTCTCGACCATTTTTACCAAGCGAAATGTACCGATATGCGGATGGGCTTCGGTGAGTATTTCGGGCGGCGCACCGGCTTTGACAAATTCGGTCATGACTTTACGCCCCAGATGGCGCGGGTCTTTGATTTGGCTGTAGAGCTTTCCATCCGAAAATGTGCCTGCACCGCCTTCGCCGAATTGTGTGTTCGATTCGGTTTTGAGAATACCTGTGCGCCACATTCCCCATGTGTCTTTTGTACGCTCACGCACGACTTTTCCGCGCTCGAGAATAATCGGGCGGAAGCCCATTTGTGCGAGGATGAGTGCAGCGAACAACCCGCATGGCCCCGCACCAATAACGATAGGGCGCTGAGTGAGTGTTGCGGGTGCGTGGGTAACAAAACGGTAATCGATATCGGGTGTGGGTTTTACATGCACATTGCCTGCAAACTTAGCAAGAAGTACAGCTTCGTTTTTCACTTCGACATCGAGCGAATAGACCAAATGGATATTCGATTTTTTGCGCGCATCATGCGCACGGCGGAAGATGGTGCATGAAAGAAGCTCGCTTTGTGCAATGCCAAGGCGCGAAGTAGCAGCAGCTTCGATTGCATCGGGCGTGTGGTCTAGCGGCAGTTTGATTTCAGTAAGGCGAATCATAATACAGTGTGCACAGTCTGGTGTTTGATAGAATGAATACACAACTAGCATGGATTGTCGCGCTG
>JAIXZB010000128.1 GCA_027489915.1 Rickettsiales bacterium
CCCATTTCAATAATCGCCATCACAAAGAAAAACAGCACTGGCGCCACCAGCGCAAATTCAATCGCACTCGCCCCTCTCCTACACCGCACAAACCGCTGTAACAACTTTAGCATCATAAGGCTTCTTACCACGAAGCACACCGCATGCCAACCCAAACCACCCACCCCTGTCATTGCGAGCAAAGCGACGCAATGACAAATAAAAAGCAGCGTTTTGCAGAGTGGGTCGAATACTAGGAGAGTTCTGTGCGATGGCACCGCAGTGTAGCAGCGCTACATAAGGGGTCATCGCAGAGGTTCCGACGACGTAGACGATCCGCTATGCAAAACGCCCGCCCGAGCGTGGTAGGTATTCGTCTTTGTGGATATACGCGTTCAAAAGCAACCCACACGCCGCCATCGTCGCAATCAGGAAACTCCCACCATACGATAAAAACGGCAGCGGCACACCCACCACCGGAATCATGCCCATCACCATCGCCATATTGATAAAGATATGCGCAAAAAGCAGGCTTGCAACACCCGCTGCGATCAAGCGCCCAAAGGCATGGCGCGATTTCACCACCACCATCAGCGCAAAAATAAGCAACAGCGCATACATCGTAAGCAATACAAATGCGCCCATAAATCCAAGCTCTTCAGCCAGCATCGTGAAAATAAAATCGGTCTGTTTCTCAGGCAAAAAATCAAGCTGGCCTTGGCTGCCATGGGTGAGTCCCTTGCCAAATAACCCTCCCGATCCAATCGCAATCATGGATTGCAAAATATTATATCCCGCACCGAGCGGATCAGCCGTAGGGTCTAGAAATGTTAGCACCCTCCGCTTTTGGTAATCATGCAAAAACTGCCAGCCAATGGGCAATGCAGCCATTACCACCGTAATCGCCCCTGCAAAAAAATACCAGCGAATCCCCGCCAGAAAACACATCACAAAACCAATGAACAACGTAATCGTCGCCGTACCTAAATTCGGCTGCAGCAAAATCAGAATCGCAGGTGCCGCCATCATCGCAACAGGTGCAGCTAACACATATAAATGCCGTGTGCCTTCAAGCTGCACTGTCTGAAAATAGCGCGCAATCGCCAGAATCAATCCCAGCTTCATCAACTCCGATGGTTGCAGCGTAAAAATCCCCACACTCACCCAGCGCTGCGCCCCCATACCCACGACACCAATCAATTCCACCACCACCAGCATCAGCAGCAGCATGCCATATATAGGATAGGCAAAACGCAACAAGTTGCGCAAAGGTGTCAGCGCAATCACCATCATCGCACCAAACCCAATCACAAAACGAATCATTTGTGCACCCGCCCACGGCCACACATGCCCGCCCGATGCCGAATACAGCATCACAATCCCAAGCATCGACAGCGCCAGAATTACGCATACAATAAACCCGTTCAACTCCCGCGCCCGCGCCCGCCACTTCTTATACTTATGCTGCAACCAATAATTCATATTTTTGTACTCTCCCCACCACTTCCTATCAGAGCGAAGCGAATGATTGCCAGAGTGAGCCAGCTGGTAGGAGCGCTTGCCGCTTTCGCACACCGCAATGTAGCAGCGCTACATGAGGATGGGCAAAAGTGGACGCGACACCCCAGATGGTTCGCTATGGCAATCATGCATACAGCTCCATGGTTTTTTGCATTATGTTGCGCGCCACTGGCGCCGCAACCGAAGCCCCACCACCCCCATGTTCTATCAACACACAGGCCGCAAATTGCGGGTTCACTGTGGGCCCATACGCCACGAACCATGCATGGTGGCGAAACTTCCATGGAATCTTACTCTGGTCTTGCCCACGCACGGTAATGCGCCGCACCTGCGCCGTTCCCGTCTTCCCAGCGTAAAGCTTATCCCCCTCCATAATCCGCGCGCCGTATGCAGTGCCACGCGGATTATTCACCACCCAATCAATCCCCTCCACCACCTGCGCTAAATGCTCAGGCGTAAATCCAGCACTCGGAAAATCAATGCCAGCAGGCGCTTTCGTCAAACGTGGTGTCACCAATTTCCCGCCATTCACCAAACGCGCCGTCATAATGGCCATCTGTAATGGCGAAGCCAACACATCACCCTGTCCAATCGATGTATTGATAGTTTCACCAGGGTTCCACGGCCCACGCCCTGCCGCTTTTTTCCATTCGGGGCTTGGTACAATGCCTGCGCGCTCGCCGCGCAGCCCAATACCCGAGAGCGCGCCCAAGCCCATCTTATGCGAAATATCCGCAATCGCCTCAATCCCCACCGCACGGCCCATCGTGTAAAAATACGTATCGCACGATTGCGCAATCGCCATCTTCAAATCCATATGCCCATGGCCTTCGGGCTTCCAGCAATTAAAACGGTGATTGCCCAAATAATAATGCCCAGGGCAATAGACCTTGGTTTCAGCCGTCGCTTTCTCCGCTTCAAGTGCAGCAAGCCCCACCAGCATTTTGAAGGTCGAACCAGGCGGATACAATCCCGCAATCGCTTTATTATGCAGCGGATTTTTCTCATCCGCATTCAGTGCTTTCCAATACGCAGTGGGAATCGAAGTGCTAAAAATATTCGGATCAAATCCCGGCACCGAAACCAGCGCCAGCACTTCACCATTATGCACATTCATCACCACCACGCCGCCACTCTGCCCCACCAACTCGTCCACAATAAATTCCTGCAAACGGCTATCCACGGTAAGCTGCAGCGTGTCACCTCGTGTGGGCTCCGTGCGTTCAAGCTCGCGCACGGGAAGACCAGTCGCATTCACCTCAAGCTGCTTCGATCCTGCTTTACCGCGCAGCGTTTCATCAAACAAAAACTCTACCCCGTTTTTACCAATCTTGAATTCAGGCAGGCGCGAAAGCGGATCTTTCGCACTCGCTTCATTTTGATCCACGCGCCCCACATGCCCAATCAAATGCGACGCACGATCCGCAAACGGATAGCTGCGCACCTGCCCTTCCTCCAACCGAATCCCCGGTAGTTCGGGCAGATAATATTCAATACGCGTAAGCTGTTCCCAGCGCACATGCTCGCTCACCAGCAACGGCCCACGTGGGCGCGTGCCTACTTCTGCTTGCATCTGCGCAGTTTTGGCCGCATCCCAATCCAACAGCTTCGCCAGTGTCTTGAGTGTGTCTTGCGCCTGCTTGGGGTTATCGCGTTCTAAAAATAACCGGTAACTCACCTCGTTGCTGGCAAGCAGCACACCATTCGCATCCGTAATCAGCCCACGCGGCGGCGCAATCAGTTGCAGCTTAATGCGATTCCCTTCGGCAAGTGTGTTCAACTCCTCGCCACGCACAAATTGCAAATAGCCCACACGTGCAAGCAGCGCACCCCCCGCAAGCCCCATCACACTCCCCACAAGCAAGGTGCGGCGTGTAATTGTTTTTTGTAAATCCTGTGGTTTGGCCATAGCGTGTAATCGTCTTTACTGTGCACAACGATAAAAGCCTTTCACGCCGCTTACAATCGCAAAGCACAAAATAAATTAGGCAACGCTTCCCGCCCTAAATATCCGTGCGCACACCACCTGCAATAGCACCACCAGTGGCAATGTCGAAACCCAAGCAAATGCTGCTGTCTGGATGCTCACCTGCATCCCAAACAGTCCCGCAAGCAAGCACACCACCAGCTGAATAAGCGCTAGCGCCAATGCCAGAATCGCCCATACAAACCATGGCGCTTGTCGTTGATACGATTTTGCCCTCCGCTCAAACAGCATCACCGCCACCAGCGCAATCATACCATGAAATCCATACGGCGCACCCAGCGCTACATCCTGCAGCAACGAAAGCAGCGCAATCACCCACGCTGGAAGCAACTGCGGCTGATACAACGCCACGAGCAAAACCCCTAGAAAAAACCCCATCGGCGATGCCCCAAAACTCAGCACCGCAGGCGCTGAACACAACCCCGTCAGCACCACAATCAGCAGCACCGAAACCAGTAACATCACCCGATCATTATTCATTTTTTCACTCTGATTACTCTATTTCTCTCTTAACATCGATTGTCAGAGTGGGCCGAATACTAGGCGGGTTCTGATTTTCAAACGCAGCGTAGCAGCGCTACGTGAGTATTGAAAATCAGGTTCCAACGACGTAGGCGGTCCGCTATGGCAATCGACCCTTACTGAGGTAAATTTGGTGCAGCTTCCAGCGCCGTATTATGACTCACCACCCGCACATACGTCGCCCGCTTCGCATCCGCCACTGGCCGCACCCGAATCTCGGCGCTGCCCTTCGCATCGCTGCGGCTGAATACTTTGCCCACCGCAATCCCTGCAGGCAACACGCCACCATCTTCCGTTGTCACCAGCAGCTCGCCCACCGCAAGCTGGCTCGAGGGCGCCACAAACCGCAGGCGCGGCATACCATCGCCACCACCTGCTAACATCGCTTTTTCGCGGCTGATTGCACCCACCACTGGCACACGCGCGTTCATATCCGTCAAAATCAGCACCCGTGAAGCATGTGCCGTCACATCAATCGTGCGTCCAATCAGCCCATCTGCCGTAATCACCGCCTGATGGCTACGCACACCATCTTCAAACCCGCTATCAATCAGCAAACTATGCCCAAGCGCCGATTCATTATAGCCAATAATCCGCGCCCCAATATATGCCGTCTGCTCCATCGGCTTATAGCCAATCAAGCCGCGCAGCTCCTTATTTTCTGCCTCCAGCGCCATCGCTACCGATTGCCAGTGTTTCAGCGCGTCATTCTCCGCGCGCAATTTCGCATTATCGGCGCGCAGTTGCGCAATATCCGTCCACCATTGCCCAATATCATTAAACGCCTGCGCAGGTTGCGACAGCACCGAAAACACAGGCCCCACCACCTGCATAATCCCCTCACGCACGGGCGCAAGCTTAGGATTATCCGAACGCGCTGCCACCGCAAGCGCCGCACATAACACAAACGCAATCAACATCGCCGCGCGCGCAGCCGCAGGGCGAGAAGCCGCAGCAGCCGTAGTCATAGAACGTGTATAGCGCGTCATAAAAGCCTTTAGGCATCAAATCAGTGAACACATTCCACCCATCATGCGCGCAAATCAAGAAAAAACCGTTAAGACCCCACCTCGCACAACTTTGTGCAGCGCAATATGGCCATTATTCGTCACGAAAGCTTCACACCACGCCAAAAAAATGACGCTAAATTGCATGCAAATACGAGGTATGTATGCACACACAACTCACATCTACTACCGCCCTGCGCGCCGCAACCGAAGGCCGCAACCCACGGCTTGTCGAATCCGATAGCTGGAGCAACCCACGCATCCTCACCGCCTACATGGACGCACAGCACAAAGCGCTGGATGCCGTCGATGTCGCCATCCCCCAAATCGCCTCCGCCGCACAGGCCATGATTGACCGCTTGGGAAGCACAGGCCGCAACTCCCCTAAAGGCCGCATCATCTATGTGGGCGCAGGCACCTCAGGCCGCATCGGCGCACTCGATGGCATGGAACTAGGCCCCACCTTCGATTGGCCCGATGACAAAGTCGTCTTTGCCATCGCCGAACCGCTGGAATTCAAAACCGGCACCTCGCGCGATGGGCTGGAAGATAGAACCGACCTCGCAGAAGAACGTGTAAAAGCCCTCAATATCGGGCCAGATGATGTCGTCATCGCCCTCGCTGCAAGCGGCACCACGCCTTACACGAATCGCTTTGCCGAACTCGCCAAACACAACGGCGCCCTCGTCATCGGCATCGCCAATAACGAAAAAGCCCCCCTGCTGCAAAACGCCACCCATCCCATTTTCCTCCCCACAGGGCCTGAGGCCATCGCAGGCTCCAGCCGCATGGGCGCAGGCACTGCACAAAAAGCAGCCCTCAATATTCTCTCAAGCTTAGTGATGAGCAAACTCCCAGGCATCCACGGCGTGTTCGATGGCCTCATGGTCAATATGCGCAAAGCCCCCAATGCCAAACTGCACGACCGCTCGCACCGCATCGTAAGCGAAATCACAGGCTGCGACGAAACCACCGCCCGCAACGCCCTCAGCAAAACCGAAGGCGATATCAAATCTGCCACGTTGGTAGCAGAGGGCATGTCTCCCGTAAGAGCAAACGAAATGCTAACAAAGAACAATAACGACCTGCGCCAAAGCATGGTCGATTTAGAAACAAAAACCACCTTCACCGAACGCTTCGGCCGCAAACACCGCACCCGCACCTACGGCGAAATCATCCGCGAAGAAGAAGCATCAATGGCGGCAAAATCCCGTTAAACTAAGCAATACCCCTCACCAAAATAAGGCTCCAAACAATGTGGTACGATGGCTACTAGGCACTACTAATTAACGCGAAATAAAGACCTTCCCTGCGTTATCAATACACAATTAAAGCATCCTCAACATATACTCTTACTACATTAGCAAGCCAACGCAGCAATAGCAGGATGTTTTATGAGCAGTAAAAGCAAAGTTTCCCTATTCAAAGCAGCCATTTCTCTGACATGGGCAGATGGTAACGTAAGCCAAGAGGAGCGCGAGAGGCTTCACTCATATATCAATCAAAACATTCACCTATCCGATGAAGACCGCGCAGAATTGATAAAAAACCTAGATGAAAAAATTAACATCGATGATGCGCTCAAGCACATAACAGATCCACAGGACAGAGCGTATCTCATAGATATTGCGTCATCCATTTTTGCAATCGACGGTATCTATTGTGATGATGAAAAAATGCTCTACGAGAAAATCTTTGAACATCACCTAAAAACAATAGATGTCGATGCACTCAAAAAAGAAATAGCGCAGTGGGGCATCCAAACCAGAAAAAATAGAGAAATTGAAGAGCAAGAATACATAAAATTACTAGAAGAAAGCAACTCGGCCTTTTCCAAAAAAGTCCCAATCATCAACAAACTAGAAGTGCTATTATACAAGATTGAAAAGAAACTAGGTTAACCCCCAGCATCCTTGTCAGGGCTAATAGCATGATACCCAAGCACGCAACACACGCAGCATAACAATAGCTATTTCCTTACCCATCCCAAAATGCTAGATTACAGCCATGCAAAAAAGTTATTTACACCACCCACCCTCCAAACAAGCATTCAGCCTTGTCGAACTCAGCATTGTCCTCGTAATCCTCGGTCTTCTCACGGGCGGCATCCTTGCAGGCCAATCCCTCATTCGCGCAGCAGAGTTGCGCGCCGTAGTCAACGAATACCAACGCTACAGCACCGCAGTCCAATCCTTCCGTGATAAATATTTGGCGCTTCCAGGGGATATGAATAACGCTAGCCGTTTCTGGAACCGCATGAATAACAACGCGGATTGTGTAACCAATTCTGCTGCAAGCGTAGGGTCAACGGGCACCTGTGATGGCAATGGAGATGGTGATTTGGATTTGGGAAACCAAGGTCAAAGCAGCGAACGTTTTCAATTCTGGCGACAGCTGGCGCTGGCAGGCCTGATTGAAGGCTCTTACAATGGATTGTATGGAGCATCAGGCGCACCTGCCTTAAATGAATTAAATTCTCCTAAAAGCAAATTATCCAACGCCCACTGGCAGTCTGTAAAAGATACTACTGCTATCACTGGGCATAGCGGAATGTTCGACTTACCTGCACTCACCAGTTATTTTCAAATCGGGGTAATCTATGTGGTAGATGGCGCAGGCAATCGCAATCCAGTGTTTCGTCCGGAAGAAGCTTGGAATATCGACA
>JAIXZB010000062.1 GCA_027489915.1 Rickettsiales bacterium
CAGTCCACCTTAGGGCTGGCAGCCGAAGATGATTAGGCTTAAGATGTTTCGAAACATCTTAAGCCTAATCATCTTCGGCTGCCAGCCCTAAGGTGGACTGCCTCCCGAAGCTGTAAGCATAGGGTGGTGATCCCTACGAGAATCGAACTCGTGTTACCTCCGTGAAAGGGAGGTGTCCTAACCGCTAGACGAAGGGACCACTTGGGGAAAAAGCATCCAAGACGCGGTGTTTCACCATGCGCGGGGGGGAAAGTCAAGCGGTTTGGGCAATTTTGCGTCATGCACAAGCAATTCTGCGGGGTTTAGGCATCCCACGCGGCGTCGTCTATCATGAATTGCACGTTGGTATTTCCCTGCCATGCGTTTTTTTTCAGCGTTCCTGCCAGATGCAGGGTTTTGCGCGCTGTGAGTGCCTCACCCAGCGTGGTGTTCGCCACATTGAATGCCACCGCGTTCAAGCGTCCCTTACCGTTTTTATCGGCCAGCACAAGGCGCAGATGTTTGTCCTTCATCACGCTGATATTCACCACGCTCACCTCGCGCAGGCCAAAGCGTGGCTGCGGGTTGCCAGCACCGTAAGGGCCTGCCTGCTCTATCTGTTCCAGCAGCTCCAGCGTAGCACCTTGGCAGCTCATCCAGCCATCGAGTTTCAGGCTACGGGCGGCGGCGTAATCGGCCACTGCTCCTGCCATGCGTTCGTTCAAAAACGCATGCAGCGCATCAATCTTTTCGGCGCGGATGGTGAAACCTGCGGCCATCGCATGCCCTCCTCCCGCCTCAATAATTCCCAGCGCATGGGCGCTATGCACGGCGGCACCAAAATCTACCCCATCAACCGACCGTGCAGATGCTTTGCCAATGCCATTTTCTATCGCAATCACGGCGGTGGGGCGTTGCCATTTTTCTTTAATACGCCCCGCCACAATACCAATCACACCTTGGTGCCAGCCCTCGCCTGCTATCACCATCACGGGCTGGTTGGCTTGTGCTTCGGCCTTTTCCATCGCCTGCGTAAGCACACCCATTTCAATCGCCTGACGCTCCTGATTATACATATCAAGCTGCGCTGCGAGCGATGCTGCTTCTGCTGCGTCCTCACTCGTGAGCAACTTTAGCCCCATACCCGATTCCCCCACGCGCCCGCCCGCATTGATGCGCGGGCCTAGCAGGTATCCTAAATGGTAGGTGGTCGGTTTTTCATCGAGGCGCGCCACGTCCATAAGCGCTGCAAGCCCTGTATTATGTCGCCCTGCCAGCACCTTCAGGCCTTGCGCCACCAGCACGCGGTTCAGCCCCTTCAGCGGCACCACATCCGCCACTGTGCCCAGTGCCACCATATCAAGCATCGCCATCAAATCGGGCTCGCGCTGTGTTTCGCCAAATCGGCCCTGCAATCGCAGCGCCCTATTCAGCGCCACCAGAAATAAAAACGTCACCCCCACTGCGGCCAATGTTCCATGTGCACTGGTTTCATCCATGCGGTTTGGGTTCACGGTAGCAACGGCATCTGGCAACTGCGCTTGTGCCGTGTGGTGATCAAGAATAATCACATCGCACCCACGCGCTTTGGCATGGGCAATCTGGTCGTATGCCAGCGTGCCGCAATCGACCGTAATAATAAGCATCACCCCTGCATCTATCAGCGTATCAAATGCTGCGATGTTTGGGCCGTAACCTTCCTTCATGCGGTCGGGAATATAGGGCGTTATACGCACCCCAATCTGCTGCATGTAGCGCATCAAGAGCGCACTCGATGTGGCACCATCCACATCGTAATCGCCAAACACGGTAATGCGCTCGCGTCCTGTAATCGCCTGCATCACACGGGCTACCGCCGCATCCATATCACGCAGGTGCGAGGGGTCGGGCATGCTGGTTTTCAGGCTTGGTTTCAGGTAAGTAGCCGCCTCATCTATCCCCACGCCACGCGCAGCAATAATGCGGGCAATCAGCTCATCAATCCCGTAGGTTTGCGCAATCGCGTAGGCAGGCCGTTCATCGACAAGCCGCATCACCCATGGGATGTTAGAGGCGGTCTGGATGCGTGGCGTTTCGATACGCTAAATCTCCCGCTTGCGACCGAAATTATGCTCGGCTTCAATCAGACGCACGGTGCCGGTTTTGGCGCGCATGATAATCGAATGGGTGGTGGCCCAGCCACTGCCATCGGCGCGGTTGCCGCGTTTCACGCCCTTGAGCATACTGCCATCGGTCACACCGGTTGCGGCAAACATCACATCGCCCTTGGCCAAATCATGCATGGTATAGACACGATTAAAATCAGTAATACCCATGCGCCCTGCACGGATTTTTTCGTCCTCTTCCGAGAATAATAAGCGTCCCTGCATCTGTCCGCCAATGCATTGCAGGGCTGCTGCTGCAAGCACACCCTCAGGCGCACCACCGATACCCATATACATGTCAATGCCTGTACCAGAGCGCGAGGTGGCAATCACCCCCGCTACATCGCCGTCTTGAATAAGTTGCACGCGCGCACCTGCTTCGCGCACATCCGCAATAATTTTCTCGTGGCGTGTGCGCTGCAAAATCACCACCGTCAAATCGGCGATGTCGCATTTTTTTGCTTTCGCTAAATTAGCGAGGTTTTTTGCAACCGCATCATCGATATTCACCACACCTTCGGGCAGCCCGCCACCCACTGCGATTTTATCCATATATACATCAGGCGCATGCAAGAACCCGCCATGTTCGGCCATTGCCATTACGGTAAGCGAATTAGGCCCTGCGGTGGCACAAATGGTGGTGCCCTCCAGTGGGTCGAGCGCAATATCAATTTTTGGGCCCGAGCCAGTGCCGACTTTTTCACCTATATATAACATCGGCGCTTTGTCGCGCTCGCCTTCGCCAATCACAATCGTGCCATCAATCGTAAGCCCGTTGAGTGCTTCGCGCATCGCGTTCACAGCGGCTTGGTCGGCGTCTTTTTCACGCCCGAGTCCCACCCAATGCGAGGATGCGAGGGCTGCTGCTTCCGTCACCCGCACCGCTTCGAGTGCGAAGTTGCGGTCCATGTACCATTCTGCATCTACGGGGTCTGTTTTGTGTGCGCTCGCGTTCATACCATCTCCATTCTAAGCATCATCGGTGGTTCGATAACGCGTTTCAAATCATGAATTTTTTGCAGTGCATTTTGCATTGCTTGCTCTTTGGTTTCATGGGTCATAATCACCACTTGGGCAGGGCCTGCATCCTCGTGCATGTGCTGAATAATCGATTTCACGGAAATATGCTCATCCGCAAAAATACGCGTCACATCGGCAAGCACTCCAGGTTCATCTGCCACGGTGAGGCGAATGTAATAGCTGCATACATGCGCGCTCATCTGCACAATGCTTGGATTAGCAAGCGCTGCCGATGCAACCGTAAATGTTGGCCAGCGTTCACCCCGTGCAATCGCCAGAATATCCGATACCACTGCGGATGCTGTGGGTGCACCACCTGCACCACGCCCCTGCATAAAAATTCTTCCCACTGCATCGCCTTCCACCTGCACGGCGTTGAACACGCCAGAGGTTAAGCCAAGTGGCGAATTATCTGGCACCAAACACGGATGCACTCGGGTGGAAATGCCACTTTCATTTTGCGTTGCAATACCAAGCAGGCGAATGCGGTAGCCAAGCTCCGCCGCATACGCAATATCGCGCTGCGTGATGGCGCGGATGCCCTCGATATGCAGCGCATCAAGCGGCACGCGCGCACCGTAAGCAAGCGTTGCAAGAATCGCAAGTTTGTGCGCTGCATCTACCCCATCAATATCAAAGGCAGGGTCTGCTTCCGCGTATCCCTTTTCTTGCGCATCCGCCAATACATCGGCAAATTCGCGGCCCTCGTTTTGCATGGTGGTCAGGATATAATTACAGGTGCCATTCAAAATGCCCGCCACGCGCGTAAATGCGTTTGCCGCAAGGCCTGTGCGCAGTGCTTGTAGAATCGGAATGCCCCCTGCAACGGCGGCTTCCATTGCAAGCTGTACATTATGCTTTTCTGCAAGTGCGGCCAATGCTGCACCGTGATGTGCAATCAGCGCCTTGTTGGCCGTCACCACATGCTTGCCGTTTTTCAGTGCGGTTTCTACCAGCGTTTTTGCAATGCCATCCGCACCGCCGATGGTTTCTACAATCACATCTACATCCGCGCGCGAGGCAAGTGCCAATGCATCTTCCACCCATGCTGCATTGCCTGCAGCTTTTGTGCGTTCAGCTGTTTTGCTGCGCGCACTCACTGCCACCACTTCACATGCTGCACCGCAACGTGAGGCATGCAGTGCGCTATTGCGCTGCAATAATTCGGCAACGCCTGTACCCACAGTGCCAAGCCCTGCAATCGCTATGCGTAAGGGGGTGCTCATGAGGCAAGCTCTTTCGCATGTTGGCGTTTCACCTCAGCGGGGTCTTTCGCCAAAAACTGTTTGATGTTGCGAATCGCTTGACGCAGGCGCTGTTTATTTTCCACCAGCGCAATGCGCACATGGCCATCGCCGTATTCACCAAAGCCAATACCGGGAGCAACGGCTACTTCAGCATGCGTCAACAGCAGCTTCGCAAATTCAATCGAACCAAGCTCGGCATACGCCTCAGGCAGGGGCGCCCAGATGAACATGCTTGCTGTCGGGCTAGGTACAGGCCAGCCTGCATCATGCAATCCCTTCACCAGCACATCGCGGCGTTCTTTATAGAGGTTGCGGATATCTTCTACACAGTCTTGCGGGCCGTTCAGTGCGGCAGCAGCAGCGGCTTGAATGGGGGTGAACGTGCCATAATCAAGGTACGATTTAATGCGGGTGAGTGCATGAATAAGCTGTGTATTGCCCGCTGCAAACCCCACACGCCAACCTGCCATCGAATAGGTTTTGCTCATGGTGGTAAATTCAATTGCCACATCCTTCGCGCCCTTCGCTTGCAAAATACTTGGCGGCGGATTGCCATCAAAATAAATCTCGCAATAGGCCAAATCCGAAATCACGAAAATCCCGCTATGGCGGCAGATATCCACCACTTCCTGATAGAAGTCCAGATCCACCGTTTCGGTGGTGGGGTTGCACGGGTAATTCAAAATCAGTGCAATCGGTTTGGGTGTGCAATGTTTGATGGCGCGCTTGAGCTGATCCACCAGTTTCACCCCAGGAAGTTTTGGCATATGCCAAATTGAACCACCCGCAATCATCGGCCCGAACGGGTGAATGGGATAGCTGGGGTTGGGCACCAGCACCACATCACCAGGGCTCACCATCGCCTGCATTAAATTTGCCAAGCCCTCTTTACTGCCGATGCTCGATACGATTTCCGTATCAGGATCAAGCTCCACGCCAAAGCGGCGCTGGTAATAGCCTGCACATGCTTTGCGCAAGCCCTGGATCCCGCGCGAGACTGAATAGCCATGCGCGGTATCATCAAGCGCCACGCTACGCAATTTTTCGATGATGTGTTTTGGCGGTGGCGTATCGGGATTGCCCATACCAAGGTCAATGATATCGCGCTTCTCAGCGCGGTATTTGGCTTTCAGTTTGTTCACCTCTGCAAACACATACGGCGGCAAACGCTTGATACGATAAAACTCTTCCATGGCAAAAACTTAAATATAGCGTGAATCAGGCTACTACTCTACGCGAGCGTGGCCTGCTGTCAACCTGCCAAGCGCTTACCTGCGGCGTTGTGCGTAACGCGATTGCGGCAAATAGTTCGGAGTGTAGGGCACTGCCCTGCCCGAAGCGGTATCGCCCGTAATCGCACCTGTGGATGGCAGGCCCGACGAGGTGGGAGCAGGTGGTGTCAGCGTAATCGGCTCAAGCGCTGCGGTTTGCGTGGTGTTCACTTGCGGCGCGGCTAAGCCCGATACTGCGGGAGGTGCACTCACATTCACCGAAGCAAACGGTGCAGGTGCAGATGACGATGTCACTGGCGCAGCCACTTCGGGCAATGCAGCAGGTGGCGGGGTGAGCATAATAGGCTCAAGCTTCGGCGATGCCACAGCAACAGGAGCAGAGGCCACCGCCACAGGCTGCGAAGTGGCAGGACGGCTCTGCGTAAGGCGCTCAAACGCGCTGCCAGCAGGCAGTTGCGGTGATGAAGCAGCAGGTGCAGATTGCTGCATTTGTTTCGCCACCGATTGCGCTTGCTGCGCATTCATCGATGCAGGTGGTGGTGGCAATTGCGAAATCGCAGGTGGATTAGCAAGCAGCGAAGGCTCGGCCACAGCATCTTTCGCAAGCTGGTCACGTGCCGCGAGCGCATTGGTGCGATCTGCCTCAAGCTCATTGCGTGCTGCCATGGCGCGCTGCTTGCTGTTATCTATGCCAGCAAAGCTTGGTTTTTCAGGCGTTCCAGACAGTGTCGGGAATGGGTCTTTACCTGGATTTGTTGCCGTGGTTTGCGGCAAGGGTGCGAGTTCACTGCTGCCCACTGGGCTGGTGGCGACCGACGCAGTGGACGCAAGCGTTGCATCGTTTTCCATCGGGCGGCGGCGCGCTGAGATAGGCGCTTCCACAATTTTCTCATCCTCGCGCCAGAACGCCATTTTGCTCCAGAAGCTTTTTTCCTCTAAGGGTGCGGCTGCTTGCATTCTTGGTTTGGGTGCTACTGTTTCCTGCACTGCTTTTTCCTGCACTACCGGTGCCTGCTCTGGCGCAGGAGGAAGTGGTGCTGCAGGGGCTGCGCTGGTTGAGGGCGCTGCCGCATTACCGTACGCGTAATCAATCGCATTGCCACGCGCTTCAACACTATTGTATCCGCTGAACCCCGATCCGCCTGGATTCAGCATCGGGCGCTTTTTTTCGCCGCGTACCGTGTTATAGCGTGGCACGCTTCTATCGGGCGGAATGATAAGCTCGCAGCTAGTAATGTAAAATAACGCAAAAATGATTCCGAGTAAGGACCATTTAAAGCCAAATGCGTAGCCGTTTGTGGAGGAGTGCTTGAGGATCATAATGCCGAACTGTTCTTTTGTTTTTATTGTGCAATTAGGGATACAAGTCCATTTTACGCTTGTAAAGCAATGACTCTTTCCAATACAGCGCGCACCGAACCCTGTGGATAGCCTCAACTAAGCCATTCGCCTGTAACCGTAATTTTTAAACTTGCGTGTGTTTAACGTTGCAGAATAGCTGCGCTCACGCTATCAGTGCGCCATGCCAAGCAAACCTCGCAAAATCCATTCTGCAAAAACTGCGCGCGCGCGTGCGAAGCCTCCGCGCGCCAGCGTTATCGAGCCCGATGCTGACGCAGGGTTTCAAACGCACCAAGAGCCTTCCGATACCAACGCCGAGCAGTTTGCCGCCCACATGGCGCAGGCGGGCGATTTATGGCAGCAGGCCTTGCAGCTTCTGCTTTCCAACCCCAACCAAAACGCCATGGGCCACACCGACCCCATGGCACTTGCAGAAACCTTTTTATCCGTCGCCCGCCATGCGCGCATCGACACCGATAAGCTGATGCAGAACCAACTGGGCATTGCCGCCGATTATTGCGCCCTGCTCCACCGCACATCCGAAAAACTGCTCGGCAAGCCCTCCGAAGCTTCGCTTCAAGCATCCCCCAAAGACCGCCGCTTTAAGGATGATGCATGGAATGAATCCACCGTGTATGATTTCATCAAGCAATCGTATCTTATCAATGCACAATGGATGGAGCGCACGCTCGGCAGCATCGAAGGGCTGGATGCACATACCTCGCGCAAGGTGAATTTCTTCGCCCGCCAGATTATCGATGCGATGGCGCCCACCAACTTCCTCATGCTCAATCCCGAAGTGGTGCGCGCAACACTCGATAGTAACGGCGAGAATCTGGTCAAAGGACTCAAAAATCTGGTCGATGATTTGCATAAGGGTGACGGGCGCCTGAAAATCTCGATGACCGATGAGCGCGCATTCGAACTGGGCGTCACGCTTGCCGCCACACAAGGCAGTATCGTGTTTCAAAATGATTTGATGCAGCTCATTCAGTATGCGCCCACAACCGAGCAGGTGCACGAAGTGCCCATTCTCATCACCCCTGCATGGATAAATAAATACTACGTACTCGATTTACGGCCCGAAAATTCACTTGTTAAGTGGCTAGTGGATAAAGGCTACACCGTATTCGTTATTTCATGGGTGAACCCTGATGCGGAACTCGGGCGCAAGAGCTTCGAAGATTACCTCGCACTCGGCCCCCTTAAAGCGCTCGATGTGGTGCGCGACATCACTAAATGCGCCAAAGCTTCGGTGATGGGGTATTGTCTGGGCGGCACTTTAACTGCTATCATGCTTGCCGTGTTGCGTGCGCGGGGCGAAGAATCGCGAGTGGCCAGCGCCACCTACCTCACCACCATGATAGATTTCGCCGAAGCAGGCGATTTATCCGTATTCATCGACGATATTCAGCTCGATGCATTAGAAGAGCGCATGAGCGAGCATGGCTACCTCGATGCATATGATATGAGTAATACCTTCAACATGCTGCGCGCGAATGATTTGATATGGTCGTTTGTGGTCAATAACTACCTGCTGGGTAAAGCACCCTTCCCCTTCGATTTGCTATATTGGAATTCCGATTCCACCCGCATGCCCGCCACCATGCATAGCTTCTATCTGCGCAATATGTATCAGCAGAATCTGCTCGTAAAACCTGGCGGTATTGAACTGCTCGATACGCCCATAAACCTCGCGCGCATTACCACCCCAAGCTACATTCTCTCCACCCGCGAAGATCATATTGCGCCGTGGCAATCGACTTACGCTGCCACGCAAATTTACGATGCGCCAGTGCAGTTCGTGCTTGCCGATTCAGGGCATATCGCGGGGGTGATAAACCCACCAAACGGCAAAAAGAAATACGGCTATGCGATAAACGATGCCATGCCCGCCAAACCCAGCAAATGGCTCGAGACCGCACGTGAATGTAGTGGCTCGTGGTGGCCACACTGGGATGCATGGCAAGCCACATTCGCTGGCAAAAAAGTCAAAGCCCGCGCCGTTGGCAGCAGCAAATACAAAGCACGCGAGCCCGCCCCCGGCAGTTTCGCCAAAGCACGCGCTTAACGCACAACTTCAGCATTCACCGCTTCGCGGCGAGCCAATTCGCGCTCAGCAAAACGTGGCTTTACTTTTTCCTGCTGCACCGTTTGTGCTGGCGTTGATGAAGGTTGCTTTATCTGCACTTGCGCTGGATTTGGCACGGCGTGCTGACCCGTAATAATAAACGCCACCGTGCCTGCAGAAATACGTTTGGCGTTCAGATCGCCTGCAATCGCTTGCATCTGATCTGCTGCACCAACGGATGCTACTACCTGCGCTTTCATCGGCAGTGGCAGCATGTCATAGGGCTTGCCAAAACGTAATTCGATATTGTGCGCAAGCAGTTTATCGGCGGCTACAAATAATCCGAACACCTGCTCTTTACCCACTTGCTTGCCGCGCCCAATATCGCGATCAAGTTTAGCAATGCGGTCATGCAACGTCGTTGCACCAAGCGAGGTTGCACGCTGTACCCCAAAATCCAGTCCGTTATTTAAAAATAATCCCGTAAAGCCCGTCACAATCCCCACACTGCCAAGCCCCACAATGCTGCCGAGTGTTGGGCCTAAAAGTGTGGGCAATGTACTCGCCACCACTTCGGTTGCCGACCAAAAACTAATCAGCCCGAAACTAGCCATGCCTGCCAGTGCAGTAGTGGCAAATTTCAGCCATGTTTTATTCCATTCGCGGTCAATCTCTTCGCGCAGAATGGGGTTGGAGGGGATGCCACGTTTAGCATCGCCAAACGCCAACGTGTGCACATGTGCGCGCGTCACTTCACCCGCAGGAATACCAAGCTGGTCAGCAATTTCTTCGCGGTAAATATCGGCCATGCGGTCTTGGTTAAAGCGCATTTCCCTCAGGCGCATATAACCCGAAAGCA
This sequence comes from Rickettsiales bacterium, assembly GCA_027489915.1. Classification (GTDB taxonomy): domain Bacteria; phylum Pseudomonadota; class Alphaproteobacteria; order Rickettsiales; family UBA3002; genus JAIXZB01. The sequence continues at coordinate 9,894 of JAIXZB010000062.1, forward strand.
GCGTGCCACCAATCAGCAGCACCGGAATCGCAGGCGCTAAGGTTGCTGCCGTTAAACCCCCTGCTGTTGCCGAGCCAATCACCCCTGCAGCAATGGCTGCGGTGGTGACCAACCCGCGCCCAAGCAGATACACGCGCAAGTCACGTACCGTGCTGCGCACCCCATCCATTATTTCTTTGAACAATGCGTCCATAGCCTCGCTTTAGGCGGATTTTTACATTTTCATTGTACTAAATTGGACGCGTTTGATGTGTGACAGTTTGGTGAATATACCCCACAGCATAGATGCTATAACGCCTTGTAATGGCTCGCTAATTGCACGTAGTGTTCCGCCGATTTTGGTATCCATGCGGCTTCATCTGCGCTCACAGCACGCAGCAGTTTGGCGGGGTTTCCTGCCCATAACTCCCCGCTTGGCACACATTTGCGTGGGGTCAGCACTGCCCCTGCAGCAAGGTATCCACCTTCTTCTACAACAGAAAAATCCAACAAGCGCGAGCCCATGCCGATGAAGGCCCTATCATGCACGGTTGCGGCATGAATCAGTGCCATGTGCCCCACCGTCACTTCATCCCCAATCACGCTCGGCCCAATCTCGCGCGTCACATGAATCACGCTGCCATCTTGAATGTTGGTGCGGGCGCCGATGGTGATAGATTGCACGTCGCCTCTCAGCACGCAGCCATACCAGATATTGGCCTGCTCACCAATAATGACATTGCCCGTAATCACCGCGCCCTGTGCGATAAATGCGCTCTCAGCAATTCTTGGCCACACACCCTTGAAGGGCAAAATAATCGCACCAGGAAACCGCGTTGCAAACTCTGTTTTCATATTTTCGCTCTCTATCATTTCCGCTCAGGCACGAATGATGTACGACACATTACGGAAACACGGCGCGTAGTTCAAGCCCTGTGGCCTCGGGCAAACCGAACATCAGATTCGCATTCTGCAATGCCTGACCCGATGCGCCCTTGACCAGATTATCAATCACAGAAACGATGGTCAGATAGCCGTTACGGCTTTCATGCACCGAAATAAAACACTGGTTCGTGCCTCTCACCTGATGGCTTGATGCCGTCGCCCCAAATGGCAGAATATGCACAAAATTTTCATTCTTATACTGCTCGCTTAGGTAAGCATGCACGTCATTAACGCTCATCACTTTGCCAAGCGATTCTTGCAGCGTAATGGTAGCGAGCATACCGCGCGTCATGGGTATTAAATGCGGTGTAAAATCTACCTTCACTTTGTGTGGTTTTTTATTTGCATATCCCTTTTCCACCGCGATGTTTATTTCCTGCTCTATTTCAGCCATATGGCGATGTTTGCCGACCCCATATGCCGATACTCCGCCATCGAGTTCGCTAAATAGCATTTCCTGTTTTGCACTGCGGCCTGCCCCCGAAACTCCAGAAAGTGCGTTGATGGTAATGCTATCAGGGTCAACGATTCCCGCTTGTAACAACGGTAATAGCGGCAAGAGCGAGCAGGTGGGATAACACCCAGGATTGGCCACCAAACGTGCCGTCTTTATTGCTTCACGCGCATGTTCGGTGAGTCCATACACCGCTTCTTTTTGCAGGGCCATTGCCGCATGGGCATGGCCATACCACTGCGCATATTCCTCGGCATCATGTAGTCTAAAATCGGCCGATAAATCGACAATTTTTACATGCACAGGCAGTGCAGCAATAATGGATTGCGTAGTGCCATGGGGCAGGCAGCAGAACACAAGTTGCACATCCGAAAAATCGACATCGGTATGTTTCACAAGTGCAGGCAGCCCCGCAAAACGCAGATGCGGATAGACCTCGCCCATCTGCTTGCCCGCTTGTGTTTCGCCCGTAAGCGCAGTAACCCGAAAGCTCGGATGCCCGACAAGTAACCGCAAAAGCTCTGCCCCAGTATAGCCCGATGCGCCCAGAATTACTGTGTTTATTATTTTACTCATCTCACCAGCTCCTTACTGTCCGCAAGCTTAGTGCGGCAAAGACAAATCCTTAACACAAAAAAGGGCGCTTCGATGTGAAGCGCCCCTTTGCTGCAACCGAAATTGCAAAAGAAAGTTAGCGCTTGCTGAACTGGAAGCGACGGCGTGCTTTCGCGCGGCCATATTTCTTACGTTCCACCACGCGGCTATCGCGGGTTAAGAAGCCACCTTGGCGAAGCGCCTTGTGGAATTCTGGGTTGAGTGCATCAAGCGCACGGCTTAAGCCGTGACGTGCAGCACCCGCCTGACCTGAGAGACCACCGCCAACTACCGTTACGGTTACATCGTATTTGCCGATTTCACCGAGGGTTTCAAATGGCTGGTTCAAAATCATGCGCAGCACAGGACGAGCGAAATATTCTTCCACAGCCTTGCCGTTTACCGTGATTTTGCCTTTACCACGTTTCACCCACACGCGGGCAATTGCGTTTTTACGACGGCCTGTGCCATACGCGCGGCCTTGTGCATCTACCACTGGTTTGCGTGGTGCAGTAACTTCAGCAGCGGCTTCTTGTTTGAGATCGATACCCATATTCTATATCCTAACGTGCGTTCTTGACGTTCATTGCAGCGAAATCAACCGACTTCGGCGTTTGGCCTGCGTGCGGGTGATCCGTGCCACCATATACATATAAATGACCCATCTGGCGGCGTGCAAGCGGGCTGTCTTTTGGCAGCATGCGCTCAACCGCTTTTTCTACCACGCGCTCTGGGTGGCCCGAGTTCAAAATGAACTCTGGTGAGCGCTCTTTGATACCGCCTGGATGGCCAGTATGGTAGTAATAGCGCTTATTTTCACGCTTCTTACCGGTCATTTTAATTTTAGCTGCATTTACGATAACCACGTTATCGCCGCAATCCATGTGCGGGGTGAAGCTTGCTTTGTGTTTGCCGCGCAGAACTTTAGCTACATAGCTAGCAAGACGACCGAGCACAACGCCTTCTGCGTTGATAACGAGCCAGTCTTTGGTGATGTCCTTGGGCGTTGCCGAAAAGGTTTTCATTTGTTTTTCCGTAACTTAGTATTTTTTTATGCAAAACGGGCTGTATTACTAGGCAAAGCTCCCCGCTTTGTCAACACCGTATTATCGCCTAATACGCCTTAAAGCTCATCCCACCGAAAATCGCGTCCACTTCTTCGCCTCGGCCTAAGGGCAGCAAGCACTGCCGATAGCGCACAATGCGGCCTGAAAGTGAGAGAAACTCGCCCTCTGCCACTACGGGGGCCACGGCCTGCATCACCTGCTGAAAGCTTAGGGCCAATTTGCTGGCATTAGGCGAAATAAGCATATGCTGGCCTTCGTTCATCATCCCATCCTGATAGGCATCGATGATTTCTTGACCCAAGTAAGTAAAATTCATGTCACGGCGATGCTTGATATCAAACGTTTGAATCAAAAAGCATTTCGGCCAGAGATCGCCCAGCACCTCAGGATCTATGTCCTCTTCACGTGGCATCAACCCATCCACAGTGAGCTCTTTCCAGTAATTCTGGAGGCGTTGTGTCAGGCGGCGTTCGGCGAGTACTAACTGTGATGCTGGCTTCATTTACGCTATTATATGCAAAAAACTGCAGGCGTCTAGCCGAAACGGCCTGTGATATAATCGCGTGTCTGTTGCTGCATGGGGGCTTCAAACATCGATTCGGTATCATTATACTCTACCAAATTGCCCATATGGAAAAACGCCGTGCGGTCAGAAACTCTGCGCGCTTGCTGCATCGAATGGGTAACAATCACAATGGTAAATTCATTCGCAAGCTGGCTAATCAGCTCTTCAATCCGTGCAGTTGCAATGGGGTCAAGTGCGGAGCATGGCTCATCCATTAGCAGCACATCGGGGCTAACGGCTACCGCGCGGGCAATGCATAAACGCTGCTGCTGACCGCCAGATAATCCCGTGCCTGCTTCATGCAGCCTGTCTTTCACATCATCCCACAGCGCAGCTTTGCGCAGCGAAGCTTCTACAATCCCATCCATTTCTGCCTTGTCTTTGGCAATCCCGTGGATGCGTGGGCCATAACTTACGTTTTCATAAATCGATTTGGGAAAGGGATTGGGCTTTTGAAATACCATGCCCACCCGCGCGCGCAGTAGCACCACATCCACCGCAGGGGCATAAATATCCTGTCCATCCAGCGTAATCACCCCCTCGGTGCGCGCACCAGCAATCAAGTCATTGAGGCGGTTGATAGAACGTAAAAACGTCGATTTACCACAGCCCGAAGGGCCAATAAGTGCTGTCACCGCACAAGGTGCAATATCCATAGTGATACCGTGCAACGCGCGTTTCTCGCCGTAAAATACTTTTACATCACGGGCTGTAATTTTGGAGGGTGTTGTAGCTTCAATCATAATTACCAACGCAGTTCAAAGCGGTTACGGATGGTGATGGCAATCCAGTTGAGCGCCATCAATAATGCAAGCAGCAACAAAATCCCGCTTGCGGTTTTTTCTACAAATCCCATCTCAGGGCTCGATGCCCAAATATAAATCGATACAGGCATTGCCGTTGCAGGATCCAAAAATCCACGTGGGATATCCGCAACAAACGCCACCATCCCAATCATTAGAAGCGGCGCGGTTTCGCCAAGCGCGCGGGCGATGGATAAAATCGTGCCGGTCATAATCCCAGGCAACGCATAAGGCAGCACATGGTGGCGTACCACCTGTGTGGGCGCTGCACCGAGCGCAATCGCTGCGTGCCGCACACTGGGTGGAACTGCCTTCAGTGCGCTACGTGTGGTAATAATAATCGTAGGCAGAATCATCAATGCAATCGTAAGCCCACCCACTAACGCACTGGAGCGCGGTAAATCAAACCATATCAAATAGAGCGTAAGCCCGAGCAGACCAAAAATAATCGAAGGTACTGCCGCAAGGTTATTGATACTCACCTCAATAATATCGCTCATGGTATTTTTCGGGGCGAATTCTTCAAGATAAATGGCACCCATCACGCCAATCGGCAGCGCCAGTGTAATAGCAATCATCACTAGCAGCACCGAACCAACAATGCTTCCTAGAAACCCAGCCGATTCTGGCGCACGCGAATCACCACGGGTGAAAAAATCACGGTTGATACGGTACTGCACTGCATCTGATTTCTTAAGCCCATCAAGGAATGCACGTTGCTTATGCGAAAGCGCGCCTGCACGCTTGCCGTTTGATTTGAAATACTGATCCGCTACATCCGAAAGCGGCAATGTAACGCTCACACTGCGCACAGAACTTTCGGCTGCTGTGTCATAGCCCTTACCAAGATTTTCCCACGCATCTTTCCACGCGTGCTCCACTTCAAATGCCGCAAAATCACCCAGCAGTGTGAAGCGCTCGCGGCTTGCCATAGCGGCATCTTCAAAAAAATCCCTATCCAACCCGCGCTGCATCACACGGTTGAAGTTCACCTTACTATCTACAAGCGATGCTTCCACATCACTATGTAATGAAGTCAGCACAATCTCGTGGCGCATCATGCCCTTAAGGCCAGGCGTTACAATACTCGCCATCAACCATAGCAGCATGGCACTCGCAAACAGCAGTGCTGCAATGCCGTATTGCTTCAAGCGCCGCGTTTTAAGGTGGCGCGCCGCTAAGCCTGCTTCAATGCGTGCGATATGCTTATTCATACTGTTCTCTGTACTTACGTACCACAATCAGTGCCACCACGTTCAGCACCAGCGTCATCACAAATAACGTAAGCCCGAGCGCAAATGCGGCCAGCGTTTTGGCACTGTCAAATTCCTGATCTCCCACCAACAGCGTCACAATCTGCACCGTCACCGTGGTGACTGATTCCAGTGGATTCATCGTCAGATTCGCCGATAAGCCAGCGGCCATTACCACAATCATCGTCTCCCCAATCGCGCGCGACATGGCAAGCAGCAACGCTCCCACAATCCCAGGCAGTGCGGCGGGCAACACCACACGTGTAATGGTTTCTCGCGGTGTCGCCCCAAGCCCATACGATGCTTCGCGCAAGCTGCGCGGCACAGCGGTAATAATATCGTCCGAAAGTGACGAGATGTAAGGAATAATCATCACCCCCATCACACACCCCGCAACGAGTGCCGATTCGGAAGCGATAGAAACACCCATCATATCTCCAAGTGCGCGCAATGCTGGGGCAAGTGTCACCACCGCAAAATACCCATACACTACGGTCGGAATCCCTGCGAGCAGCTCCAGCATGGGTTTCAATTTGGCGCGGGTGGTGGGCTTGGCAAATTCCGCCAGATAAATCGCACTGAGCAGGCCTATTGGCACCGCTACCAGCAGTGCAATTACGGTCACCATAAATGTGCCAGCAAGCAGGGGAATAACCCCAAAACTCCCCGCAGCGCCTGCCTGATCGGCGCGTAGTGCCGTTTGTGGGCTCCACTCCGTGCCGAATATAAACGAAGCAAACGGTACTTTCTCAAAGAAACGAAGCGACTCCATCATTACCGAACCAATGATGGCGCAGGTAATCGCAATCGCCAGTGCGGCAGAGGCAAAAAACATCCCGCGCAATAGTTTTTCGCTCAGGCGCGTATGGGTGCGCAGTATCGATGCAGGATATGTCAAAACACTATTCATGGCGCGCAGATTTACCTTACATGCGCGCGAAACCAAAGCGCTTAATTATGCCACGCAATAAATGCCTGTAGATAGCTCGCAAAGCTTACCCACAGTAGCAATGGCAACATCAACCCCGCAGCCAGCCTATCAATGGCGCGAAAGCGCACAACAGTTAATACCACTGCGAGCCAGACACATGCAATCATCACAAGCCCCAGTTGCGCCAAATGCATACCAAAAAATACGGCGTTCCACGCAAGACCTGCGAGCAACTGCATCAACCACATGCGTTGTGCTGGCGTGTTCAATGCACGCTCCACTCGCCACACCCGCCACGCAGCTACTGCCATGAGTAAATAGAGAATAGTCCATACAATGCCAAACACAATCCCGGGTGGGTTGAGCTCAGAAAGCGTCAGTGTGCGGTACCAGCCATCCACACCCATGGTCGTAATCCGCGCACCTGCAAACTGCACCACCAGTGTGACACAGTAAAAACCAATCAGAGCAATACTATTTTTTTTCATTCAGCCCTCTGTTACGCAGCTACATCTGCTAATAGTTTCATACTCACCATCACGCTTGGTTTCGCTGGTGGTTCACCACGCGCCAATGTGTCCACATGTTCCATGCCCTCTATCACCATGCCCCATGCGGTGTATTCACCATCGAGAAAATGAGAATTTTTGAAGCAGATAAAAAACTGCGAATCGGCACTGTTCACATCCATTGCCCGCGCCATCGAACACACACCACGGTCATGGTTTTGTGCATTAAACTCTGCCTTGATGCGCTTGCCCGAACCGCCCGTTCCCCTGCCCTCGGGGCAACCCGTTTGCGCCATGAATCCTTCAATCACACGGTGAAACGGCAACCCATCATAAAACCCCTCGCGCACCAATTCCTTGATACGCTTCACATGGTTCGGCGCCCAGTCGGGCCGAAGTTGAATCAGCACTTTGCCAGACTCCAGCATCATCACCAGCCTGTTTTCAGGCGATTGTAGATTGATTTTAACCGGAACCTCTTTTTTCTTCGCCATGCTATTCCTCAAATATCGGTAAATACACACTGAATGTCGAACCTTCGCCGACATTGCTATCAATTGTAATCGCACCACGGTGGCGCACAATGATTCCCTTCACAATTGCTAAGCCCAACCCCGTGCCCCCTACCTCGCGCGAGCGGGCAGAATCCACACGGTAGAACCGTTCCATCAAACGCGGCAGATGCTGTTTGGGAATCCCCTCGCCTTGATCGCGCACACTCACCATCACTACACGGCTTAGGTTGCGCATGTTCAAATCCTGTGGCAGTTCGCTGGTCACTTTTACCGTCACCGCTACATCCGAATCGGCGTAACCATACTTAATCGCATTGCTGATGAGGTTATGCACCACCTGCGTCAACTCGTTCGAATCACCCTTCACCTTCGGCAGATTCTCCTGAATCTGTTGCACCACACGCATATTTTTGGCACTCGCCAAATGCTTCAAATGCTCAAGCTGTTTGCGTGCAATGCTTGCCATGTCCACGGGGTCAATCGGCACGGCATGCGCATTCATTTCAATTTTCGAAAGCGAGAGCAAATCATTGATAAGCTGCTGCATGCGCTCGGCCTGCTCCAGCATAATCGGAAGGAACTGATCATGCGCATCGCGGTCATCGCGCGCGGGGCCCATTAGGGTTTCGACAAAGCCTTTAATGCTCGCAAGCGGCGTGCGAATTTCGTGGCTCGCATTGGCCACGAAGTCGGCACGCATCTGCTCGACACTTTTCAGCTCCGTAATATCGTTCATCGTAATCACGGTCGAAATGCCACCTGCCGATGGCACAGGGAAGCGCTCAATAATCGCGAGAAAATCACGCACCACAGGCTCTTCGGTGCGAAACTCAATTTCACGCCCGCGCAAATCCGAAATCACGGCGCTCACTGCATCTTTCAGTGTGGGGTTGGGAATAATATCAAATAGCAATTTCTGTGCTAAATTCTGCCCAAAAATAGCGCGTGCAGCACGGTTGGTGCGGACAATCTTCTTATCATCATTCACCATGATTAAAATATCTGGCAGCGTGTCGACCAGAATTTCACGCTCGGTAATAATGGTTTCCATCTGCTTCTTTTTTATATCCCAGCTTTTTTGTAGTGCCGTCAGTGCACCCGAAAGCTCAGATGCAGTGCCGATAAAGCTCAAATCAGGTGCATCGACCCGTTTATCCTGTGCAAGCTCCTTCACATAATGCGTGAGTGCTGCCACATTGCCCAAAAACGGATAGGAAATCATTGCCGCAGCAATCAGAATAATACCATACGCCATCAGCATATGCGCCAGACCCAAAAACCCAATCGCCGTATATAACGACAACACAAGCAATGCAGGGCTTGATACCACAAGCACCGATTTAAGCAGGGTAGAGAAGGATACTTCGGGGCGGTTCATAAGGAGGATTCAGGATTCGAGATTTAGGATTCAGTGAAACGTCTTAAAGCACATCTGCGCCAAAGCTGCCAATGTTTCGTTGGCTTTTTCTGTCTGAATGCCGAATCCCGAAACCTGAATCCTACTTACCCCTTGACACACAAGCGACCATAGCTATAGTACCGCGCTCTCGTAGGGGCACAAACTCTACGCTAACCGATTGAATGATAAGGAACATACCATGTATGCAGTGGTAGTAACTGGTGGCAAGCAATACCGCGTAACAGCGGGTGATACCATCAATGTAGAAAAACTCGAAGGTAATCTGGGTGATGTTATCACTATAGATCAAGTGCTTACGCTGTCTGGCAAAGACAAAAGCGAAATCGGCGCGCCCACTGTAAAAGGTGCAACGGTTGAGGCGCAGATTGTGGGCCAGTTCAAGGGTGATAAAGTTATCATCTTCAAGAAAAAGCGCCGCCACAACTACCGCCGCAAGAATGGTCATCGTCAGCTGCACACTGCGCTGCACATCACCAACATTGCGCTTGCTGGCAGCTCGCTAGTAAAAGCAGATGCTATTGATTTGAAAGCACGTGGCGAGAAGAAGGCAGCGCAAAAAGCAGCGCGCGCCGCACTTCCACGCTCGTCCAAGCCATCGGCAAGAAAAAGCAGCTAATTCGTTTATTTATTAAGTAGGAGTGCAGCATGGCACATAAAAAAGCAGGTGGTAGTTCGCGCAACGGTCGTGATTCCGATGGTCAGCGTCTGGGCGTGAAGAAATTTGGCGGCGAAAAAGTCATCGCTGGTAACATCATCGTGCGTCAGCGGGGCACCAAATACCACCCGGGTGTCGGTGTTGGTATTGGTAAAGACCACACCCTGTTCGCCGTCACCGATGGTCAAGTGACCTTCAGCAAAAAAGCAGGTGATAAGAACATAGTTTCCGTACTCAGCGCCTAAGGCTGCAGAGCACCAAACGAAAAAAGGGAGTGGCCAATGTCACTCCCTTTTTTGTTTTCTTAACCGTCATTACCGCCTAGCCGCGCATGACAAACGAATAAAATTCACCTATGTATGCTACCCTAAGGAACACACATGCAATTTCTCGACGAAGCTAAAATATACATCCAATCAGGCGCTGGTGGCTCGGGCTGCGTCAGCTTTCGTCGTGAAGCAAATTTGCCCTTTGGCGGGCCCGATGGTGGCGATGGCGGGCGCGGTGGCTCGGTGATTATCGAATGCGTGCCTCATCTGAACACCCTCATCGATTTTCGCTATAAACAGCATTTCAAAGCAGGGCGCGGCATGCACGGCATGGGCGCGCAGCGCACTGGTGCAAGTGCCGAAGACCTGACTATTCGCGTGCCTGTAGGCACTCAGATTTTCGATGAACACGGCGAAGAGATGATTGCCGATTTCACCCAAGTGGGTGAAAAACTCGTCATTGCCAGAGGCGGCAAAGGCGGGCTTGGAAATCTGCATTTCAAAAGCTCCACCAACCGCGCACCCCGTCAATCGAGCCCTGGGGATGAAGGCGAAGAACTCTGGGTATGGCTGCGTCTGAAACTGCTTTCGGATGCAGGACTTCTCGGCCTTCCTAACGCTGGAAAATCGACCTTCCTTGCCACCACTACGCGGGCAAAACCCAAAATCGCGGGCTATCCTTTCACCACCCTCAAGCCCCAGCTTGGCGTGGTGTATATTGATGAGAGCGAATTTGTGCTGGCCGATATTCCGGGCCTCATTGAAGGCGCATCGGAGGGTGTCGGATTAGGCCTGCGTTTCCTCGGCCATATCGAACGTTGTGGCATGTTGCTCCACCTTGTCGATGGCACAGGCGAAGATGTTGCAGGCGCCTATAAAACCGTACGTCGCGAGGTAGAAAATTACAGCGAAGAGCTGCTTTCCAAGCACGAAATTGTTGTCCTCACCAAGGCCGATGCGATGAGTGACGCCGACATTAAAGAGAAAAAAAAGCAGCTTAAAAAAGTCTGCAAATCCGAAGTGCGTGTTATTTCTGCCGTTGCGCGTGAAGGCATCGAACCACTGCTGCGCGAGATGTGGAAAGTGATTCAGAACGTCCGCGCAGGCCGTACACCCGATGCAGAGGAGGAAAAATACTGATATGATTCCTACCCTCACAAGCATGAAACGTGTGGTGATTAAAATCGGCTCTTCTCTCATCGCCGATATTGATCGCGCGAGTGTGCACATGGCGTGGCTGCAAAGCCTGTGCGCCGATATTGCAAACTTGCGCGCCAAGGGCTGCGAAGTGGTAGTGGTGTCATCGGGCGCGGTGGCGCTTGGTCGCCCTGTGCTTGGGCTTGGCCATAAGGCGCTAGAGCTTACCGAAAAACAGGCAGCCGCCGCATGCGGTCAAATCCAGCTCATGCAGGCATGGCAGCATGCACTTGCCCCCCATCATCAGCACGCAGCGCAGGTGCTTCTCACACTTGATGACAGCGAGAACCGCAAACGTTATCTCAATGCGCGCGCCACGTTTGAAACGTTGCTCGCGCGTGGTCTTGTGCCTGTGGTAAATGAAAATGACACCGTCACCACCGCCGAAATTCGCTTCGGCGATAACGATCGTTTGGCCGCACGCGTAGCCGCAATGATTTCCGCTGATGTGTGTATTTTATTCTCCGATATCGATGGGTTATACACCAAAAATCCCAAGCTTCACGAAGACGCAATACATATCGCCGAAGTGGAATCCATCACTGCTGAGATCGAAGCGATGGGAACGGGTGCTGCTTCAGCCACCTCCAGCGGTGGGATGATTACCAAAATCATGGCGGCCAAAATGGCAACCGATGCAGGGTGTCATCTTGTCATCACCAAAGGCGATAGGGTGCAGCCCTTGAATGCGCTGATGCAGGGCGCACGAGCGACATGGTTTATGGCCAAACACTCCCCCGCCAATGCCCGCAAGCAGTGGATTGCAGGCAGCATGAGCGAGCGTGGCGCCGTATGTGTGGACGAAGGCGCTGCGCGCGCACTTGCTGCAGGCAAAAGCCTGCTACCATCTGGCGTTACCACGCTTGAAGGAACGTTCGAGCGTGGCGATACGGTGCTGATTAAAACCCTCTCTGGCAGCATTATCGGTAAAGGCATCACCGCTTATGACGCCGAAGAAGCGCAGCGCATTTTAGGCGCGCAATCGGATGCAATTGAAGCTATTTTGGGCTACAGTGTGCGTGACACGCTCATTCACCGCGATGATATGGTGATGCTATGAGCACCTCATTTACAAACGGTTCGGCGCTTTCGCGCTTTGGGGCCAAGATACTCGATGAGTTTATTTTACTAGCATTGTTGTTTCCCGCAATGTCGCTGCTCGGTGATAGCGATATCACGGTGCTACTGATATTTATAGTACCTGTATTGTATCACACCTACACGCATGCCTCGCGCGCGCAAGCCACCCCTGGTGAACATATTATGCAAGTCTATGTGGTGCATACTAACGGTGCGCGGCTTACATTGCGCCAATCGTTCGAGCGCGCGCTGGCCTATACTTTGCCTACACTTCCCATCTATTCATCACTCGAAGAAAATACCAGTGTAAGCATTATGTTCTTCTTGGTTATTGGGTGGTTTTTGCCTATACTACTCACCGAGCGCGCCACGGGAATTCATGATATTCTGTGCAATTCACGCGTGGTCGCTGGGCGCATTGTATAAGGAATAACGCCATGACTGCATCTGTAGCTACCGATGATATTGCAGCCCTCGTGCGAGGCTTGGCCGAACGCGCGCGCGCGGCGTATGGTATGCTTGCCTCCGCCTCGTCTGATTCCAAATCACAAGCACTGCGCGATGCAGCAGCACTGGTGCGCGGAGAATCCGCAAGCATCCTCACCGCCAACGCGCTCGATATGGAACTGGCGCGCAGCAAGGGCCTCACAGGAGCGATGCTCGATAGGTTAGAGCTCACCCCTGCACGCATCGAATCCATGGCTGCAGGGTTAGAGACCGTTGCTGCCCTTCCTGATCCCGTAGGTCGCATACTCGATGCATGGGATGTCGCACATAACGGGCTGCATATCGAAAAAGTATCGGTGCCACTGGGTGTGATTGGCATCATCTATGAATCACGTCCTAACGTCACTGCCGATGCAGGTGCGCTGTGCCTGAAATCAGGCAATGCAGCATTGCTACGTGGCGGATCTGAAAGCCTGCACTCCTCCACCGCCATCGTCGCGCTGTTGCGCCGTGCACTTGAAAAAAACAACCTGCCTGTGGATGCCATTCAGCTTATCCCCGTGCGCGACCGCGAGGCAGTGGGCGTAATGCTCACACTCACAGACCTCATCGATATCATCGTGCCCAGAGGCGGCAAATCGCTTACCGAGCGCATTGCACGCGAATCACGCATTGCCACCATTCAGCATCTCGATGGCAACTGTCATACCTATATTCATGCGAATGCTGATGCTGCAAAAATCAACCGCATTGTGGTGAATGCCAAAATGCGCCGCACAGGTGTGTGTGGTGCCACCGAATCGCTGCTCATTGATAATACTATTATTCATAGCGTTCTGCCCTCACTTGCTGATGCGCTTATTGCTGCAGGCTGCGCACTCAGGGGCGATGCTACTGCCTGCGCCATTGATGCGCGCATCACTCCCGCCACCGATGCCGATTGGGGCTGCGAATATCTCGATGCCATACTCTCCATCAAAACCGTTGCGGGAATAGAAGAAGCGATTGCCCATATCAACCGCTACGGTTCGCACCATACCGATGCTATTATTACCGAAGATGCTGCTGCATCCGCCGCCTTCACCAAAGGCGTTGATAGTGCGATTGTGCTCACCAATGCCTCCACCCAATTTGCCGATGGTGGCGAGTTCGGGTTTGGGGCGGAAATCGGTATCTCAACGGGCCGCCTGCATGCGCGTGGCCCAGTGGGTGCGGCGCAGCTTACCACCTATAAATATGTCGTTACCGCACCTATGAGGCCCGAGGGGGCGATACGTCCGTAAAGCCGCGCATTGGCCTGCTTGGTGGCTCCTTCAACCCTGCCCACGGGGGGCATTTGCATGTGTCACTCGAAGCGCTAAAGCGCCTTAACCTTGATGAAATCTGGTGGCTGCTATCGCCGCAGAACCCTCTCAAATCACGGCACGAAACGGCGGATTACGCAACGCGGCTTACCCATGCCACGCTGCTTGTTGCGCAGCATCCCACTATTCGCATCAGCAGCATCGAAGCAGAGCATGGTTGGAGTTACAGCATCGATACCGTGCGTGGGTTGCAGCAGCTGTACCCTAATACCGATTTTGTCTGGCTTATGGGGGCAGATAATCTTGCCTATTTTCATCGCTGGCGGTCTTGGGTGGCGCTGGCATCGCGCATCCCGATTGCAGTGTTCGACCGCGCACCTTTCACCTTTGCTTCCCTTAAGGCACGATTTGCCGTGCGTTTTACGAAGTACCGTATCAGCGAAACACACAGTACGTTGCTCGCAGGCGCGCAAGCCCCCTGCTGGAGCTATATCCATATGCAACGCCACCCGCTTTCTTCCACAGCGCTTCGGAATTCGCTTGGAACCGATGCGTTTATGCGTCATAATACCTTCCAGAAAAACTAATTGGGAGAGCCGCCATTCCTTCCTCACCAACGCGTACCAAAACAGCCCGCAGCACCACGCCTTCTTCTGGCTCCAAAAAAGCCGCATCCAAAGTTGCTGTAAAGCCCACCTCCAGCAAAAAAAGCGCTGCCAGATCTAGTGCTACAAAGACCACCGCTAAAAAAGCTCCCGTGAAAGCACCCGCTGCCAAGGCTTCCTCCAAAGTAGTTGTGAAAAAACCAGTCAAAAAAGCAGCGGCGAAAAAACTCACCTCGCCAACCAATCATAAACACTCAACCACGCAGGCATCTGCATCCTCCATCAAACTGCAACGCATCATCGCGGCTGCGCTTGATGATAATAAAGCCGAAGATATTGTGGCGATTGACCTTATCGGCAAATCGTCGTTTGCGGATGCAATGCTTGTGGCATCGGGGCGTTCCGCCCGTCACGTCGTTGCGCTGTCCGAACATGTGGCACACGCCATGCGCGATGCAGGGTTTGTAACCCCCTCCATCGAAGGACGCGAAACGGGTGACTGGGTCTTGCTCGATGCGGGCGATATTATTGTGCATTTGTTCCGCCCCGAAATTCGCCAGTTCTATAACTTAGAGAAAATGTGGTCGGTGCCTGCGGTATCCGAAACAATAGCCTAACATGAAATGTATTATTGCGAGCGTTGGCGCCTTAAAAAAAGGCCCTGAAGCAGAACTATTCGCGCGTTATAAAAAGCTCATGCAATGGCCAGTCGATGTGCGCGAAATCGATGTGGATGCTAAAATTCCCACCGCAAAACGGCTGCCGCTTGAGGCCGAAAAACTCCGCCACGCGATTCGTAGTAAAACCCCAAGTGTTACCTTCGCACTCGATAGCAGGGGTAAGCAGATAAGCAGCGAACAGCTTGCACAGCTTATCGCCTCTGCCCAAAACAGCCGCGCGAGCCACTGCGCCTTTCTCATTGGCGGGCAAGATGGGCTCGACGCCTCGCTTATCCAAGAATCCCAGCACGTCATTGCCTTTGGCGCGGTCACCTGGCCGCATCAGTTGTTGCGCGCCATGCTGATGGAACAGCTCTACCGCGCCCAATGTATTTTAGCTGGCCACCCCTATCACTCTGGGCATTAACAAAAACCTCACTTGCATCGCGCTTTATCGGCTCTATAACTAGCACATGCATAGCCATACACCACGCCCAAAACCTGTTGTTCTCACCATCCTCGATGGCTGGGGCCATAGTGATGCTACTGAAGATAATGCCATAGCAGCCGCACATACCCCAACGTGGGACAAACTGCGTGCGCATTACCCTTACGGCACGCTCAATGCGTCTGAAGGTTTTGTGGGCCTACCCGCAGGGCAAATGGGCAATTCCGAAGTGGGTCACATGAATATCGGCGCAGGCCGCGTGGTGATGCAGGATTTACCGCGTATCGATGCCGCCATTGACGATGGCTCGCTTGCCACCAACCCCGCGCTGCAACACTATATTGCTGCACTGCAAAAAAGTGGTGGCACCTGCCATCTCATGGGGCTGGTATCGGATGGTGGGGTGCATGCACATCAGCATCATATTGCGGCACTCGCCACCATCATTGCTGCAGCAGGTGTGCCCGTTGCCATCCATGCCTTTACCGATGGGCGCGATACACCGCCGCAATCATCTATTTCCTACATAGCTGAACTTCAGCGCGCCACTTCCGCTCATGCTGCAATCACCATCGCCACCGTCACAGGACGTTATTACGCCATGGACCGCGATAAGCGCTGGGAGCGTGTCAGTACTGCCTACGGCGCACTTACACGCGGCGAAGGTGATCGCTTTGCAACGCCGCGCGATGCTATTGATGCAGCCTACGGGGCATCGGTAAATGATGAATTCATACCCGCTTCCATCATCGGAAATTATGCGGGAATGAAGGATGGCGATGGTCTGCTCATGGCCAATTTTAGAGCCGATCGCGCACGTCAACTGCTCCATGCGTTGCTCGATGATTCCTTCACTGGTTTCGCACGTACCACCCGCATAACATTCGCGGCGACCCTCGGCGTGGTCGAATATTCAGAAGCATTGAATCCTCTTATTCCTGCAATGTTCGCGCCCGAATCGCTGCATGGCATTCTGGGCGAAGTAATTGCAAATGCAGGCCTCACCCAACTGCGCATTGCGGAAACGGAAAAATATGCGCATGTCACCTTCTTTTTTAATGGCGGGCGCGAAGAGCCATTTGCGAACGAAGAACGCATTCTCATCCCCTCGCCCAATGTCGCCACGTATGATTTGAAGCCCGAAATGTCGGCTGCCGAAGTGACAGATGCAATACTTGAAGCAGTGGAAGCAGAGCGTTTTGATGTCATCATTATCAATTACGCCAACACCGACATGGTGGGCCATTCAGGCTCACTTGCGGCAGCTGCCAAAGCAGTAGAAGCGGTGGATACTTGCCTTGGGCGGCTCATTCCTGCCATCGAAGCAAAGGGCGGTGTCATGCTGATTACCGCCGATCATGGCAATGCCGAATCGATGCATGACCATGCAACAGGGCAAGCGCACACGGCACACACACTGAACCTTGTTCCGTTCATTCTTGTGGGCACAGAATTTCGTGATACCAAGCCCGCAATGCCCATCGGCAAACTCGCCGATATTGCACCTTCTCTGCTCACCCTACTTGGCCTTCCCATCCCGCCCGAGATGACGGGGCAAAGCCTCATTCCAACCGATTATGTGGCGGCGCATGCGGTGGCGTAGCGCGCTTGTCGCATGCATGCTGCTGCCGCTTTCAGCGCACGCGGCTGCACCCGAAACCCTAAAGCAAACGCAAGCACAGCTTGCGCAAACCCGCGCCAAAGCCGAAAGTTTAGCGCGCGAAATGCGCAGCGCAGAAAGCGATATGCAGCGGCTGCGTGGCGATGTCACAACGGTTGCGCGCGAGATTCAAAAAAGCGAGCGTATCGTATCACAAAGTGAACAGAAACTAGCGCAGCTTTCGCGCGAGGTTACTGAGGGCGAAAAGCGCTTAAGCGCGCGCGAAACCACCATGCAGCATGCCATGCTTGCGATGTTACAAATCGAGCGTTTACCAGCCGCCGCCATGTTCGCGCAGCCCAATAATGCGCAAGATACCGTGCGCACTGCCGCTGCACTCGATACGGCCCGCAGCGCACTGGAAACCGAAGCAGAAGCACTCAAAAAAGAACTCGCTATCCTCAAAGATAAGCGCACCGCTTTAATCGCTGCCAAAGAACAGTATCGCAAAAGCTATGCAGCACTTAATACCAAGCGCGCCACCCTCACCACGCAGCTTAGCAAGCGCGCAAAACTGCAATCCACACTCAGCCAGAATTACCAAAGCGCCGAAGCAGATGCACGCAGGCTCGCGCGCGAAGCAGCATCATTGCAACAGCTCATTACAGGGCTTAACCAGCAACCGCGCAGCTCTGCTTTGGCCTCTATTCCTGCGCGCGGCACTCCTACCACGCCTGTTACTGGCAATGTGATTCACCGTTTCGGCGATAAAAAAGGGCAAAACGATACATGGCGCGGCATGATGCTTCGCACCCGCCCTTCTGCACTTGTAGTAGCTCCATCGGGCGGTGAAGTGGCATTCACTGGCCCGTTTATGAATTATGGCTCCATGGTGCTCCTACGCCATCAGGGCGGCGCCATGTCGCTGCTTGCAGGCTTTGGCCGCATCGATGTGCGGCTTAAACAGGCCATCAAGGCGGGCGAGCCTCTGGGCGTCATGGCCGCCACAGGGGAGCAAAATCTGTATGTCGAGCTGCGCGAGAACGCTAAGCCTATTGACCCCGCGCGCTGGTTCGCTAAAGTCGGAGCGTCGCTTGGGCGTTAACACCTGAAGCGATACAATTTTGCACTCCTCACATAGGTCTTACATGCGCCCTCTATTTTCACGTGCTTTACTCATTACCACTACTTCCATCGCCCTGCTCAGCGCACCCATCGCGCTTGCAAAAACAGGCGAGGACGCAGGCTCTGGCGCATCCACCTATGAACTGCTCAATTTATTCGGCGATGTGTTCGAGCGTGTACGCAGCGATTATGTCGAAGATGTATCGGATGAAAAACTTATCGAGTCTGCACTTAACGGCATGCTCACTTCACTCGATCCGCATTCCAGCTACCTCAATGCAAAAAGCTTTGAAGAAATGCGCATCAGCACCAGTGGTGAATTTGGTGGGCTGGGTATAGAAGTGACCATGGAAAATGGCTTAGTGAAAGTCGTGTCACCCATCGATGAAACCCCTGCGGCCAAAGCAGGTGTAAAATCGGGCGATTTCATCAGTGAAATTGGCGCAACCCCTGTGATGGGCATGACGCTCTCTGATGCAGTCGAAAAAATGCGCGGCAAAGCAGGTAGCGAAGTGACCCTCACCATTCTGCGCGAAGGGTTGAAAGCCCCCCTCAAGCTCACGCTTGAACGCGCCGTTATCAAAATTAAATCCGTACGCGGTCGCGTCGAAGATGATGTTGCCTATATCCGCGTCACCCAATTTCAGGAAACCACCACCGAACTCATGAAAGCCGAAATCGCCCGTCAGGAAAAAGAAATCGGACCTAAACTTAAAGGTATCGTGCTGGATTTACGCAACAACCCTGGTGGCCTGCTTGATCAGGCCATTGCAGTATCAGATGCATTTTTGGAGCG
>JAIXZB010000194.1 GCA_027489915.1 Rickettsiales bacterium
ATATGGTAGCGGTAACAGTAAGTAAAAATATATTATTTATGATGATGCCAGCTGTGCGCGACATCATTGTAAGGGGCGCAGGTGGGCTTGCTACGCGGCGTGTAGCATAAAGTAATAGTGCCGCGCCCACAACACAGACAATGTAAAGCAAAATGATGTTCCCGCGTAATGGATCGCTGGTGAAGGAATGCACCGACATGATAAGGCCAGAACGCACAATGAACGTGCCAATCAGACTCATCGTAAAACACACAATCGCAAGTAACAGCACCCAGCCGCCAAGCTGGTTACGTCGCTCGAGCACAAGGTTGCTGTGCAACAGTGCTGTGCCTGCAAACCATGGCAGCAGCGATACGTTTTCTACCGGATCCCAGCACCACCAGCCACCCCAACCCAACTCGCGGTACGCCCACCAGCTTCCGAGGCCAATACCAAGCGTAAGGGTGGACCATGCAAGCAAAATCCATGGCTGGGTTTCACGTGCCCAAGCTGCATCGATTTTTCCGCGCCACAAGGCGGCAATGGCATAGGAAAACACAATCCCAAATCCAACATAACCAAGATACAGCATGGGCGGATGCATGGCCAAGCCAATGTCCTGCAGCAACGGATTCAGATCTTCGCCCTGCAGGGGGGTAGGAAAAACGCGGATGAAGGGATTGGAGGTGAATAGAATAAATGCCAAAAATCCAGCGAGCACAAGCGCGTGAACCATAAGTGTTTTGTGAATCAAATCAGTATCAGCACTGCACTTGTAGGTGATAATGGCGCCATACAAAGCAAGTATCCACACCCATAAAAGCATCGACCCTTCATGGTTCCCCCATGTGCCTGTGATTTTATATAGAAGTGGTTTATCGGTATGCGAATTAAACACCACATTCTGCACCGAAAAATCAGATGTAGCATAGCATATCATCAGCGATATAAATGCACCTGAGAGCAGTATGAATTGCGCATAGCTGAGTACTGGAATCATCAGGGCATATCGAGGGTTTTTGCGCATTAGCAGCCCGATGCATGCCATAAGTAATGCCGCGACTAACGCAAGTGCGAGAAGGCTTTCGCCTATGTCTGGTATCATGGTGTATGCTCTTTAGCAGGAGTAGCATAGCTGCTGCCCTTGCCACCCCAGTGATTAGATTTCTTTAATGCGTCTGCCACTTCTGGGGGCATATAGTTTTCATCGTGCTTGGCAAGTATACTTTTGGCAATGATGGTGCGGTTCTCATGAAGGGTACCTACTAGAACAAC
Source organism: Rickettsiales bacterium (assembly GCA_027489915.1). Lineage (GTDB taxonomy): Bacteria > Pseudomonadota > Alphaproteobacteria > Rickettsiales > UBA3002 > JAIXZB01. The sequence continues at coordinate 1,255 of JAIXZB010000194.1, forward strand.
GCCTTGCCCTGCGCGAAATAACGTGGGCAGCAATCCCTTGTATTCAAGTGAATAAACAGAGGTTCCATCGGTTACGCGAAACTGGATGGCATTGTTTTTCAAGACGCGCACACTACCTTCCTCAACAAGTCCACCCAGCCTGAAATCGCGCTCTCTGGCAAAGTCTTTATCCTTTAGTTTTTCATCAAGCATGCTCGGGGTGTAAAAATACATAAGGTTATCATTAAACACTTTAAGTATGAGCGTGATGGCAAAAGCCATGACAACAATCGATACCGCGACAAAAATCATGCGCTTGTGTTTGGGCTTCATACTTCGTCCGAATGCTCAAAATGACGTAATGCCCTACGAGCAGAGATTCTACGAAAGAGTGTCAATCCAGTAAGCAAAAGCAATACACACGTAGCAATGCCGTAAGAGTAGGTCACAAATAGCTGTATGTCTGGCATGTGTTTCATTGTAGAACCCATAAACAAAAAGGCATTTATCGCAAGCGCGCTCAAAGCGATAGAAAAAAACATGTTTTATGCAACGTGATGATGCAATACGGGCGCATATTGAAAGCCGCGCGCATGACAAGTGTAGAATAATCATAATTTACTTGCAGTTACCCACCCTCTCTGCTGCTATGCATTGCAAAAGGATAGTCACTGGGAGATGAGCGCAGATTCAGATACGAATGGACCCCTAAGTCCGGCTTCCAGCGCAGGTGATGGAGATTTCCTCTCTTCCCCTTCACCTCAGCGCGCTGCTTCGCCACAACCTATTACGCCTACAGCCCAGCCCTCAGAGCAGCACGCCCCTCCGATTGTAGAGCCCACTGCTAAACCGCAAACCTATGCGGATACCCCTGGTGAGAGTGGCCTGGGAAAATCTAGCGCCCCCGCCAAGCCCATGCGTATCGGCGAGCGCTTGATGAGCCTTGGGCTGATTGCCCGTGATCAGCTCGAGATTTCACTGCGCGAGCAGGCAAAATCCAAGAAGCTACTTGGCCAGATTATGGTCGAGATGAACTTCATTACCGAAAGTGCGCTTGGTGAGGTGCTGGCTGAAAGCTCGGGCACAGAAAAGTTTGATTCCAGATCAACGATGCTGGATCCGCTGGTGCTAAAGCAGGTTCCGCTGGAAGTCTGTATTCGCAACAAAGTCATTCCGATATCAAATGAAGATGGTGTGGTGAAGGTTGCCATATCTGACGTGTATAACGTCTTGGCGATTGACCAGATAAAGCGGCACTTCGAAAAAGGCGTGAAAATAGTCCCGCTCTATGCATCTGAGCCAGAGATAAACGATCTCATCGAGCGCAACTACACCTACGATATGTCGATTGATGGCATATTGCGCGAAATAGAAACAGGCATACGTGAAAAAAGCCAGCTTGATGGGCGCGAAGAAGGCTATACCAATCCTACGGTTCGTTTAGTGAATGCGCTTTTAGTGGACTCCATCAAACGTGGTGCGTCTGATATTCACTTTGAGCCAGAGGGTAGTTTCTTGCGCCTTCGTTACCGTATCGATGGTTCGCTTCAGCAGGTGCGTAGCTTTCACCGCGATTACTGGGCTTCTATGCTTGTACGTATGAAAATTATGGCAGGTATGAATATTGCGGAAACCAGAAGCTCGCAAGATGGTCGCATTGGACTAACCGCATTAGGGCGCGAGGTCGATTTCCGCGTTGCAACCCAGCCAACAGTGCATGGCGAAAACGTGGTGTTGCGTATTTTGGATAAATCAAAATCCCTTGTGCCGCTAGAAAGCCTTGGGTTTTCTGAGCATAACATGGTGACGCTGAAGCGCTGTTTGAAAAGGCCTGAAGGGATTATCATCGTTACGGGTCCAACGGGTAGCGGTAAAACCACCACGCTCTATTCAGTGCTAAGCTATATCAACTCGATTGATGTAAACATCATGACGCTCGAAGATCCAGTCGAGTATCAGCTTCCGCTTATCCGCCAAACCAGTGTTCGTGAAGGTACCATTGATTTTCAATCGGGGATTAAATCCCTCATGCGCCAAGATCCTGATATTATTTTCGTCGGTGAGGTGCGTGACGAAGAAACCGCTATTATGGCGGTAAGGGCGGCACTGACGGGGCACCAAGTGTTCACAACGCTTCATACCAATGATGCGCTAGGCGCAATTCCGCGTTTGGGAGATATTGGGGTTCCAGCACATTTATTGGCGGGCTCTCTCATTTGCGCAATTGCGCAGCGTTTAGCTCGCAAATTATGCAAGCACTGTAAAAAGCCTCGCAAGGCAAATGAGGATGAGTGCGCGATTTTGAACGTTCCCATAGCAGCTCCCCCCACCATTTGCGATGCTGTGGGTTGCGAGCAATGCGGATTTAAGGGCTATAAAGGAAGGACTGCCGTGCTTGAAGTGTTGCGGATTGATAAGGGGATGGATGAGTTAATCGCAACCCACGCCACCCGTAATCAAATGCTGGAATACGCATTGACGCAGGGATTCGTTCCCATGATGCAGGATGGTGTTGCAAAAGTGCTTGCTGGAGAAATCGATATGGCTGAACTCATTAATACTGTAGACCTCACCGACCGCTTGTAATATAGTCTGCTCACTCGGCGGGCGCGGCAGGAAAACAAAAATAATACCTGCTCTTTGATATGTATGGAGAAGAATGCCCACTTATAACTACAGTGCAATCAACGCCAAGGGTCGTTCTATTCGCGGCATGCTTGTGGCTGATAATAATGTCGATTTAGAGGCGCGCCTCAAGGAAATCGATTTAGATCTTATCAATTACAGTGAAAGCAAAATGCGCAAGGCAGGTGCGGGGGCCCGCATAAAAATCAAAGATTTAATTATGTTATGCCTGCATCTAGAGCAATTAAGTCGCGCTGCTGTTCCTATCCATGAAGCATTGGCGGATGTCCGTGATTCAACCGACTCTCCAAAGCTTAGGGATGTTATGTCGGGCGTGCTGGAAAGTGTCAAAAACGGTACAAAATTGTCCGAGGCGCTGGCGGCTTATCCACGTATTTTTGATAGTGTATTCGTGGGGCTGGTAAGTGCGGGTGAGAAAAATGGGAATTTCTCTGAATCATTCATGCAGATGGCTGATCATTTGAAGTGGACAGGTGAGCTTAAGCGCAAGGTAAAGAAAGCAATGCGGTATCCTATCGCTCTTCTTTTGGTAATGTCAGGTGTTATCTCTGTTCTCATGGTGGCTGTTGTTCCTAAGCTCATTAAATTTATTTTGGATCAAGGGTTCGAAGTTCCAATCCATACCCGAGCGCTGATTGCTACTTCTGAGGCATTTCAGAATTATTGGTACATTATTTTTGGTGTGCCTGTAATGATTTTTATGGCTGTAAAAATATTGAATCGCGTAAGTGAACCTTTTGCTTATAAATTTGATGGGATGATGATAAAAATGCCCGTAATAGGGTCTGTTATTCGTAAAATAAATATGGCCCGCTTCTCTCACTTTTTCTCTGTTATGTACAAAAGCGGGATTCACATACCAGAAGCATTGATTGCAGCAAAAGACGTGGTGAATAATCGTGTGATTGCTGAAGCCGTAGAGGTAGTACACCGCAGCGTTATTGAAGGTAACTCGTTAACTTCGAGTCTGCGAGTATCCAATCAATTTCCTAATCTTGTGGTCAGAATGTTCAAGGTGGGAGAGGATAGCGGTAATCTCAACGAGGCGCTTGAAAATATTAACTTCTTTTATAACCGCGAAGTGAATGATTCTGTTGATAACATGGTCGGAATGATTCAGCCCTTATTGACGATTGTGATGGGAGGGTTAATCTTCTGGGTAATTGCCGCTGTATTCGGTCCTCTCTATCAATCCTTCTCGCAGATGAAATTCTAGTATGGCTTTTTCGATTAAAAAATCTTCAAATGAGTCTGCGGGGGCAAAGAAAGGTCGTCTACAAAAAAAGAAAGCTAAGGCGTCTGGTGCGCGTGCTCAGCAGTTTATCCTTTTTGTCGGCGATGAGGGGGCCATTCTAATATACATGGAGGGCATGACGGTAGTGCGCCGTCTCTTTGCTCCCACCGCTATGCCAGAACATACACGTTCAATGGTTGAGCTTATGGCTCAGCATCCAAAAGCACCCATATCCATGCTGTTTGACGTAATTGATCAGCAGTATATCAGGCAAACGTTCCCTCCAGTTAGTGCGCTCAGCGTTGAGGGGCTGGTTAAGCGACGTCTTGACCGCGACTTTCCAGCAGAAGACTTACGTGGATCGTTGCGTTTAGGTCGCGAAGATACTACGAGAAAAGACTGGATTTATCTTTTAATATCATTGGCTAATACGGCAAATTTCCAGCAGTGGATTGACTTGGTGGTTGAGCGGCCTAACCGTTTGTTGGGTGTGTATTTGCTACCAGTAGAGTGCCAGAGCTTTATACCTATTTTATCAGGTGTTATTCCCAATAAGGTGAATTCTGCAGGGTGGCAGATGCTCATCAGTCATCATAAGGTAAGTGGCTTTCGCATTGTGGTTTTGAACCAAGGTAAGCTTGCTTTTACGCGCGTTAGTCAAGCTGTTGGTGAAGATATTCCTGCGGTGCTTGCTGGAAACATCGAGCAGGAAATTCAGAATACAATTGAGTACATAAGGCGACTTGGTTACAGCGAGTCAATGGGGCTTGAGGTTTTTGCGGTGCTTGCATCTGAAGTGCGAGACTCGATTGATACCAAGCGCATCAATGCATCTGCAATTAATTTGTTATCGCCTGTCGATGTTGCTGAGGCGTTGGGGTTGAAGCAAGCAGCATTAGCTGCGGATAGATTTGGTGACGTGGTCATGGCTTGCGGCTTTGCACTAACCAAAAAACCCTCTCTTGCATTATATCCGGCATATGCAAAGAAGCTGGATCAATTATTCAAAGCCAAGATTGGAGCCAGAATAGCTGCTTCTATAATCACGTCCTTACTTCTGTTTTTAACGGGCGCTGCTGTGATATCTGGCTTTGGGGCAAGCTCAGAGGGAAAAGCTGCTCTGGCGTCTTTGGCTAAGGACACGCCGACGCTTGATTTACTAAAGAAAGAAGCGGATGGGCTTGGGAAAGAAATTAATTTCAAGAACGATGTGGCTGCATTTTATAAGCATGTGAAACCTTCTGATATTTCTCCCTTAAGCGCTCTCAATGATGTTGCGCAGCTTAAGAGGCCGCAAGTGAGCATCAGTGAGTGGGAGTGGTCTACGCCAACTGTGGTGCCGAATGCAGATGGAACATCCCCTACGCCTGTAACATCTCCAGACGGAAAGCCGCAAGCTGGGCCTGTCACTATAAAGGCAAAAGTAGCGCTCAATGGAAGCTTCCCTGATAATGAAACAGTGATAGCGGCAGTAGAAGCCTACAAATCGTTTCTAGAAAAATCAGTTACCAGATATGAGTATTCGATTAACAATCCTGAATTTGGCGCAACTAATACGGGGAAAATATCTGTAGCTCTGTCAAATGACGAAAATAGCTCGGGTTCAGGTGGGCAGACTGCTGCGCAAGATGCATCGCTTCAGGCACCTGTACTTGATGTAGAATTAAAAGGGCCAAAAGCAGAGACTCAACCTACTAATTCTGAGAACCCTGCTGTACCAGTCGCATCTCCTATGGGAGGTATGCAATGAAGCTAGAAGAAGAACGTAAAAAACTTATCATTGAGATTGTTAAGCTCATAGGTGGGATTTGTGTATTTGTTGCACTTTATATCGGCGCATCGGCATGGCAGAGTGGAGCTGTGCAAGTCAAAACAGATGCGTTATCAAAATCCTCTCAATTACAGGCAGAAATATCGGGACTACGAAGTAAAATTGATAGTTCTGGTGCCTCTCAGAAGATTTATGCAAATCTGGTAGAAGAGAGAGGAAATTCAAACTTTGTCATTGAAAATGAAAAAGTTCGCGATGTACTTCAGGAGCTTGTAAAACGCCACCGCATTACGGTAAGTGATAAATTAGAATATTCTGCTGAGAGAGATTTCAAAGATCCAGCGCTTTCGACCGTAGCGATGCCCATTACAGTAAGGCAGGAAGCAAAACTAAAGTTTGCAGCTATATCCGATGTGCATGCATATGCATTTCTTCAATCGCTCTCGCACGAATTACCTGGAACAATTAAATATAGGCAGTTCAAGTTAAGCAGAAAATTTGACCTTGATGATGAATTGATTACCCAGTTGGCGCTTGGCCGTACTATTAATACCGTCGAGGTTGAAGTGGCTTTTGATTGGTTTGGTTTCAAGAACAAAGTAGAGAGTGATGCGCCTGCAGATGGAGCTAATCCATGAAGCTGCTAAGAATTTCAATAAGTATTGCAGTATTAAGCGCTTCGTCGCTGGCCCTCGCTCAAATGCCTGTAGCTCCCGAAGGTAGTCCAGCATTGGCAATAGGTAGTCCAGCATTGGCAATACCGTCTCAACCCGATCAACCTGTATTGCCTTCTCCACCAGCTCCGACAACGCAAAACGAAGTGGCTACAGATATTACAGCACCAGATACGGTTCAAAAAACTGCAGACACTCAGGATTTACAAGAAAATGAACCCAAGGATAGCCGCAGTGCATTGCGTGCCATGATTGAGAAATTGCAGGTACCAGAAAGCACAGAGCTATTTAAGCCATCCTACGGCACTATTGATACCACAATTGTTTTCGAAGACGCTGATGTTGATTTAATGCGAGAAACGCTTGAGCGTGTTGAAAAAATCACCTCCTCAGGAGGTTTGCTAGGACCAAGCATTGAGCAGAGAAAAGATGTGGCTGGGATTCCACAATCCCAAGCGCCAGTAGAAATTCCAGAACTTGATTTTAAGGCCTATTATGTCTCGAGCATAATTTACAGAGGGCCCAAAGATTGGATGATTTGGCTTAATTCTGAGCGGGTAACCCCTAAACGCAATAAAGGCAGGGTTCGTGTCGTTGCGGTTGGTCCAGATTATGTAAGGTTATCATGGTGGCCCAAAGAGTGGGATAACAGATACCTAGTATGGAAGAATAAAGAGCCGTATTCTCCAGAACTTAAAAAAATTATAGCCAAAGATGCCAGCTCATATTTGGATGTACAAACAAAGTCTATACATGCGACTTTAAGACCAAATCAGACTTGGGTTACATTATACCCAGTAGTAGTAGAGGGAAATCATTCTGCATTAAGTGCTAAAATCAAACCAGAATTTAAAGAGCTGACACCTGAAGAAAAGCTCGCGGGTATTATGCCTCAGTTGTCTACTAAAGAAGCATTTGAGTCAGTTAACAAAGCAATTAAAGAAAAAGATAAGCAAATAAACAGCAATTCTCAGACTTCAATCAACGAAGAGGGGCGAGGCATTTCGAATTCAGGGGGAGCAGCTGTTCCTGCTGCGCCCCAAGTAACACCTCAAGTAGGCGTAATTCCTCCTTCTGGTGGACCTGTAGTGACCCCTCAGCTGCCTACCGCAGCATCATTAAACGATATTTTAAATGCTGTTGGTGCAGCAGCACCTCAGGTTCCTAGTCCAAACGCTACATCTATTGCACCTGTTGCACCCATTACACCACCCGCGCCACCGACCACACCCATCCCATAAGCAGAAAAAATTACAGAGCTTTATGTATGATAAACACAGCAATTAAAGAGTCAAAATCTACTGTATCACCGCTATTGGTTGAGAATATATCAAAAGCATTTGCTGCGCATGCAGTCCTTGACGATGTTTCATTAGATTTGGAACAGGGCGAGATATTTGGCCTTATTGGTCTTAACGGAGTTGGTAAAACAACGCTTATCAAGATAATACTCGACTTGTTGAGGGCAGACGCTGGCACCACAAAAATTTTTGATCAGTTAACTACTCGCTTTGAGGCGCGTAAGAATTTATCTTATTTACCTGAGAAATTTTCGCCATCACGTTATCTCTATGGGCATGAGTATTTGTCGCTATCCTTGGCGTATTTTGGAAAGAAGCTTGATATTGAGGCTGCCAGAATGATGGCCTCTTCACTGGATTTAGACCCACGTGTATTAGATCAGAAAGTGGGTTCCTACTCAAAAGGAATGGGGCAAAAACTTGGTCTCACAGGTGCATTTTTGGTGGATCAGCCATTTATGATTCTAGATGAGCCTATGAGTGGCTTAGATCCTAGCGCAAGAATTAAACTGAAGAACGTAATGTTACAAGAAAAAGCACGTGGAAAAACAATCTTCTTTAGCTCTCATATTCTAGCAGATATCGATGAAATTTGTGACCGTATAGGTGTCATTCATGACACTAAACTACTTTACAAGGGAACCCCTGAAGCATTTAAGCCCCAATATAAAGAACCTACGCTAGAAAAGGCGTTCTTGCGCGCAATTAACATATAATTAGAATTCACTCTGGGTGGGCTTAGGCGCTCCAGATAGTTTAAAAATTTCTTCTCGCCCTTTAATGCTGGGTATAGTTTGTTGGCGTATAGCCAATCGTAAGTTGGCACTGTTGTCTGATTCCGCTACAGCGGTTTCTTCACTGATGATTCCGTCTGCCCATAGTTTCATTAAAGATTGATCATGAGAAACCATGCCCTCCGAGTTCCCGCGCTCAATCATTTCTTTTAGCTGACGAACTTTACCATCTTCTATCAATTGCTTTATGAAGCCGTTGTTAATGAGTATTTCCATGGCTAGAGCACGTTTTTTGCCGTCAATAGTTGGAACCAGACGTTGCGACAAAATGCCTCGTAAATTAAGTGAAAGATTAGACAGAATTTGAGGGTGTTTATCTTCTGGGAAGAACCCAAGGATACGTTCAATAGTTTGGTTGGCGTTATTGGAATGCAGTGTAGCAACGCATAAATGCCCAGTTTCCGCAAAAGTAATGGCGTGTTCCATAGTTTCGCGATCCCGTATTTCACCGATAAGAATTACATCTGGTCGTTGCCTGAGAGCGTTTTTGAGTGCCATACCATAAGAAAAAGTGTCAATACCTACATCCCGCTGGCTTACAATGCATTGTTCATGGCTGTGCACAAATTCAATAGGATCTTCGATGGTAACAATATGA
>JAIXZB010000133.1 GCA_027489915.1 Rickettsiales bacterium
GGTGGAAGGCCACACCGATGATTCTCCGATTGCGACCCAGCAATTCCCCTCGAACTGGGAATTATCGGCTGCGCGGGCGGGAAATTTGGTGCGGTTTCTGATTGCGAAGGGTATTCCTGCCGAAAAGCTGAGCATTGCGGCGTATGCCGACACCAAGCCTAAAGCCGCGAACCGTGACGCTACGGGCAACCCGATTTTTGCGAATCAGGAATTGAATAGGCGGGTAGTGGTGAAGATTGTGAAGCGATGATTGATGGATTAGAAAATGTTCCGTAACGAGATATTACAGGTAGTAGACGTTTCGGTTAGTTTATATTGTGTGTTGAAGTCGTTATTTGCTGGGGTGCCATCATCTGCAATGAGGCAGTTTTGTGCTGCCGCCCAATATATCGCAACTATCTTACCGTAAGCGGGTTTTCCATCATCTATTTTAGTATCGATGTTCCATGCTTCTTCAGGCCTAAATATTGGGCTAGACCCTGAACCCCACTGCGTTAATTCAATAGAATTTCCGTAATCAATTGCAAAATAATTTCCGTCCCCAACATAATTGGGCCTGCCTATCGCGTGAAAGTTTGTATTCGATATTTTGCCGCGTGGAAAAGTGGTTCCACCTGCTACAAATGGTGTAGCAGCAGTAGTGATACCAGTATAACTACCTTCTACAAGCCCCGCCAGAGCAAGCTGGTTCCACGCCTGTGTCCATTCATAGGTGGTTGATGCTACGGGGTTACCTGGCCAAGTGATTAAGCCATCGCCATTACCGTTGCAGGTGCCTGGTGTTCCATTAGCAATCGCGCCATCGGCACAGGCGCTGGTGTTATCGCCCCAAAATCGAGTGGCGTTTGCCATATCGCCTGGGATAGCCATGTATTTATCGCGGAATGTGAGCATAGCGGCTTGGTATTTTTGATAATCAGTGGTTACGCTGCGCAATTCTGCCGCGCGGATTAAGGATTGGCCAGCGAGGATGCCGCCTGTGAGCAGGCCGAGGATGACGAGGACGATGGAAAGCTCGACTAAGCTGAAGGCAGTTTGAGGAGCATGAGTGGTATGTATTTTATTCATATACCAATGTTAGCATATTGGGTCGGCTATGGGAAGATACGATTTATGCAGCTATATGTGAGGTGATAATTTTGTGCATCACATCATGTCGAGGAAACGTAATGCGCATAGCTGGGCTGTGGATGTGAGTGCGTATTGGCCCGCGAAGTCGATACCATTAGCAGCGGTGGTGCAACTGGCTACGACACTTGACATCACGCTGCCGCGACCTGGCATGCCATCATCCTTTTGGTATCAATGTTCCATGCTTCTTCAGGGCGGAGGAATGCCTGATCGTGCCATGAGGCTTTGGTGCCGCAGGTAAGTGCATTTTTATAGTTTACTGAAAACCATGGGCTGCCAGCGCCTCCTGGTGTATTATCCCAGTATTGAAGATAGCAGCCAACATTGCTTACGCGCATGGCGGGAACATTGGTGCCTGCGAGTGTATCGCTTAGTGCAGCGGCTCCGGCTGTGCCAGTGTAGCTACCTTCGATGAGGCCAGCGAGGGCGAGTTGACGCCAAATCTGGAAACTCTCGCCAGATTCAGAGGCGGCAGCTGCGATTTGTATCATACCATCGCCGTTGCCATCGCATACCCCTGGAGTGGATACAGCCGCGGCAGAGTTTGTGATACAGTGTGCAGCATTTATCTGTCGAGTCCAGAAGCGGGTGGCGTTGGACATATCTCCGGGGATGGCCAGGTATTTATCGCGGAAGGTTTGCAGTGATGCTTTGTAACGCGCAACATCGGTGGATACGGCACGTAACTCCGCTGCGCGGATTAGGGATTGGCCAGCGAGGATGCCGCCTGTGAGCAGTCCGAGGATGACGAGGACGATAGAAAGCTCGACCAAGCTGAAGGCATTTTTTTGCATGGGGGTTTCCTGCTTATTTCGTGTCATTTCTTGAACTTATCATACTTTTGCACGCACGCCAAGGACATGGCAGATGGCGGCGGTGAGTTCGGCGCGGTTTAGGGTGTAGAAATGGAAATGTTCGACCCCTGCGAGGGAGAGCAGGCGGCATTGTTCGACCGCGACATAGGCGGCGACTAAGTTGCGTAGTTCGGGTTTTTCATCGAGCCCTTCAAATAAGGTACCGAGCCATGCGGGCACGGAAGCACCGCACATGGCGGCGAAGCGCTTGAGCTGTCCGACATTGGTGACGGGGAGGATGCCTGGGACGATTTCGGCAGTGATGCCTGCGGTGCGCACGCGTTCTAGGAACCTTAAATACACATCGGTATCGAAGAAAAACTGGGTGATGGCGCGCGACGCACCGGCATCGAATTTGCGTTTGAGGTGATCGATATCGGCTTCGGGCGAGAGGGCGGTGGGGTGGGTTTCGGGATAGGCGGCGACCGATATATCGAAATCGGCAATGGATTTGAGTTCGCGCACCAAGCTATCGGCGTAGCGGATTTCATCGCGGCTGGCATCGTGGCCACTGGGGGCATCGCCGCGCAGGGCGACGATGTGGCGCACGCCGCCTTGCCAATAATCCTCTGCGATGGCGTGGAGTTCTGCTTTGGTGTGGCCGACACAGGTGAGGTGGGCGGCAGGGGTGAGGGTGGTATCGGCCAGAATGCGGTGTACGGTTTGGTGGGTGCGCGCGCGGGTGGTGCCGCCTGCGCCATATGTCACCGACACGAAGCGGGGGCTTAGGGGTGCCAGTGTATGGATGGATTGCAGGAGTTTTGCCTCGGTTTCGAGCGATTTGGGGGGGAAGAATTCGAAGCTGACCTCGGGTACGGGGCGGCCAAAGCCGCTGCGCAGGTATTCGGCAAGATTGCCCGAACTTGGGGCGGTGGTTGTGGGCGTGCTGGTCATAGAGCTGTGGCTTCCTTGCAACAGGTGTAACAATACGGTTTTTTTATGCAAGGGCGTTTTGGCGGGCAAATCCGTGCATAAACTGGCAGTTTTGTTGGTTTTTCTGGTTGTAGAATACCCTCTAGGCTTTACAGAAAATTAATCCTATGTCACTAGATTCAGGCTTGCAGGTTGATTATGGTTCGTCCATAGACGCCGCTTGCGTGACTTTAATAACACAATATTTTTAACATCGGACAAAGAAACTTATGACGACGCACCGTTTTTCTCTCCTTGCTGCTGCTGCATTATGCGCACTCACTGCATGTTCACCTGCTAAAAACCCTGAGCCCAACGATCCTATCGAGAGCTGGAACAGGGGCGTGTTTGCCTTTAACGAGGCAGCCGATGAATTCGTGCTTGAGCCTGTGGCGCGCGGATACCGCTATATTACGCCGCAAGTGGCGCGCACGAGTGTGTCGAATTTCTTCAGCAACGTAAGTGAGCCTATTACATTCGCTAACTCGCTGCTTCAGGGCAACGTGGAAGGCGCTTTGGGTTCATTCTGGCGCTTTGCAATCAACTCAACCGTGGGTTTGGGTGGGTTGCTTGATGTGGCTGATAGCTCGATGGGGTTAGAGAAGAAAAAAGAAGATTTAGGCCAGACGTTTGGTGCGTGGGGCTGGAGCGATTCTACGTACCTCGTGCTTCCTATCATGGGGCCAACCACGACGCGTGATGTGTTGGGTATGGTGGGTGATTACTGGGCGCATCCAACGACGTATTACCTCGAGACGGATGATCAGATTTACTACCGCGTGGCTGAAGGTATCAGCAAGCGTGAAGAGTTGCTTGAGCTGACGGATGATGTGAAAGAAACCTCGCTTGATCCGTATGCTACGTATCGCAGCTTGTATATGCAGCGTCGCGACGCGCTGATTACCAACCGCGCAGCAACCGATGCGGATGTGAAGAAAGCAGCCGAGTAGTTCATGCCGCTTTTGCGTAAAGTAATGATTGCCAGTATTCTGGCGTGTGTGGGCATCGTGCAGACGGTGCCTTTCGCACATGTGCAGGATGCAATGGCGCAAAGCACCAAGGTGGCTGACGCAGCACGTGATTTTGTGAACAAGGTCGGCAATGATTCGCTGGATACGCTTAAGAGCAAGACCTTATCGGTGGAACAGAAGCGCGTGAAACTGAATGGTGTATTCACGGATGTGGTGGATGTTGCGTATGTGGCGAAATTTGTGCTGGGCCGTTACTGGCGCACGGCAACGCCAAAGCAGCAGCAAGAGTATTTGAAGGCGTATCAACCGTTTTTGATTAATAACTATGTGGGGCGGATGACCAAATTTTCGGGTCAGACCTTTACGCTTACCGATAGCAAGCCAACCGAAGACGGTGCGGTGGTGGGCATGATTTTGAAAACACCCGATGGTTCGGCGCCTGATGTGCTGGTGAATTACCGCTTAAATAAAGTGGGATCTGGCTTTAAAGTGATTGATATTGTAGTGGAAGGGGTGAGTTTGCTTAACACCCAGCGTAGCGAATTTTCGAGCATTGTGAGCAATAAAGGCCTTGATTACCTGATTTCTGCATTGCAGAAAAAAGCTGCTTCTGCAGCGAAATAGCCCCATTTCGCATTTACATAAAAAATTAAGGATTGTGTGATAGTCTTGCTCAATGAGGGGCAAGCTATGACCAAAAACACGACACAGGTGGGCATTGACACCGAAAGACACCTAGGAACACCACGTTCAGTGGATGCAGCGCTGCGTGCGGGCAGAGAAACGGGCGGTGCGTTGGTGGGTGCTGCAGTGAGTCAGGGTGGATTGACACGAAACCCAGTGTATGTGCCTTGCGATCAAGCTTTAAACCCCGATGTGCGCGCGAAAGCGATTGAAGCGGCACGTGGTATAGGCGATGGCGCTAAGTTCGAGCGAGTCGATGGCGCGCCAAGTGTGCAGCAGCAATGCGGCTTGCCGCAAGGGCAACAGGCACAAAATAATAGTCCAAGACGTTAAGCCGCGAGTGCTTTGAACCGAATACGTTTTGGCGTGGCTTGTTCGCCCAAGCGTTTTTTGCGGTCTTCTTCGTA